>DATMAT010000049.1 GCA_035559815.1 Thermodesulfobacteriota bacterium | reverse complement strand
GAGGCTTAAGAGCCATGGGCTTAGCAAAGAAGAAGTAATGGCCAAGATGGATAGGATGAGCGATGAGCAGATACATCAGTTGGCCGCCCTTTCTGACCGCATACCGGCTGGAGGAGACGGTGCGGCCACGGCGGCGGTGATTGTCTTGGTTGTTTTTATAATAGCCATATTGATGCTGATAATATTAAGAAGGATTTAGTCATTATTATAAGCCGTTAACAACTTCAACGCTCCTTTTGTATAATATAGAGACGAATTTTCTAGGCCGGGAGCTATCTCTTTAATCAAATGACTCCAAGTCTCAAGGTAATGACCTATAACATACATTACGGTGTCGGTCGGGATAAAAGATATAGCCTAGACAGAATTATTGAGGTTATCAGAAGCCAAGACCCGGATGTAGTAGCTCTCCAAGAAGTTGACAACCAGATGCACCGTACGAATTATGACCATCAATCCAGGATCATTGCTGGTGCTCTGGATATGTATTGGGATTATTGCGTGGTAAGTTTTAGGGGAACTGCGGAATTTGGTATCGCTACCCTAAGCAAGTTCCCTCTCGGCCAGAGCCGGCACCACGACCTCTCCTTTAATCCACGCCTGAAACTTCGTTTCCGGCCCAGGGGTATCTTACGTACTGATGTGGTTCTTGGCCCATCCGTGCTCCATATATTCAATTTGCATCTAGGACTGGGCATACGGGAGAGGATTCATCAGAGCCGGAAACTTCTAAGTGGCTCAATTCTGCTCGACCGGACACTTAATGGGCCGGTGGTGATACTGGGGGATTTTAATGACCGGCCAATCTCGGTGGTTCATCCCAGGCTTAAGTATTATTTCAACGACACCTTCAAATTATCCGGCGGCAGAGACGACGCCACCTTTTATTGGGGGCTGCTCAGGCTTAAATTAGACCATATATACGTATGTAACCGGCTATATTCTGTCGAAACTCATGTGGTTAATACATCGCTCTCCCGGGTAGCCTCGGATCACTTGCCTTTATTGGCAAAAGTTGACCCTAAAAGTTTAAAGAGGCAGCCTATAGGTCATGTTCTATCTGATCTTTAAGATTTTGTACTTTATTTCCTTTTTACTGGTGCCGGTTGTAATTACCCGGAAAAAAAGGCCGACCGCTGCGCTTGCCTGGATAATGGCTATTGTTTTTCTGCCCGTTCTGGGCTCCTTCCTTTATCTTTTATTTGGTACTGACCGTATTAAGAATAAGGGAAAGCAGAAATTCCTCTCAAACGTGGGGCTAAGGGAAAAACACCATGATATCGAGGCCTACTGGTCCTCGGAGAGATTGCTAGCGTCTAAGCATGAATTGCCGGACCATGTTGCAAATATCATGAGAGTAACTAACAAGCTCAGCCCCTTCGGTCCGGTCGACAATAACCGGCTAGAAATTCTGGTAGATGCCGAGGAGACCTATCAAAAGATGGAAGAGGCCATTTTAAGCGCGGAGCACCATGTCAACCTGGATTATTATATTTTTGAACCGGATAAGGTAGGCGCCCGGTTCAGGGATTTATTAGCGAAGAAAGCCAATCAAGGGGTGAAGGTAAATTTTCTATACGACGCTGTGGGTTCCATTAGGCTGGGATGGGCGTGGAAATTTCTCGAAGGCTTTCATGTAGCCGGTATTCAACCCCAGGAATTTTTACCTCTTCGAACGTTCTTTAAACCCTGGAATATTAACTTGCGTAATCATCGCAAGATCCTAATCGTAGATAACCGGGTTGGATTTACCGGTGGGTTAAATATAGGTGAGGATTTTCTCAACGATGGAAGCCAGAGGTGGCGAGATACCCATATGATGATCGAAGGCCCGGCGGTTACACAATTACAATGGGTATTCTGTGAGGATTGGTATTTTGCCACCGGAGAGGACTTATTCAAACCGGACTACTTCCCACAGTCAATGTCCAATGGTGATTACGTTGCTCAGGTTGTTCCGGACGGCCCGGACGAAGGGGTAGAATCGATCAAGAGCATTTTTTTTACGGCGATTTCCGAGGCAAGAAAGCTAGTTTATATAACAACACCGTACTTTATCCCGGATCAAACGATAAATCAGGCTTTGCAAATGGCTGCACTGCGTGGGGTAGATGTAAAATTACTCCTTCCTCATAGGTCAGACCATCCGTTGGTACTGCTTGCCAGCCGCTCTTATTATGACGACCTTTTAAAAAGCGGTGTGAGTATATTCGAGTATATGCGGGGAATCTTACACGCGAAGATGTTCATAGTCGATGACCACCTGGTAGTTATCGGGTCGGCTAATCATGATATACGCAGTTTTAGCTACAGTTTTGAGGTAAACGTTCAGGTCTATAACGCCGAGTTCGCAGAGGCTGCTAAGAGGGTGTTTCTTCAAGACCTTGAAAGGAGCCGGGAACTCTCTGCAAATGAATTCTTAAAAAGACCATCCCACGTCCGCTTTTCTGAAAACACCTGCCGCCTGCTTAGTTCTCTATTTTAACTTGAGGATTCCCTGTGTCTTGCCACAGGCTTACCACTATATTGTCATTGCGAACACTTTATATGCACTCAGCGTAAACTCCGTTAAGCAGTATGACAAAAGGTGTCATTTCTCGAAATCTAAGATTTCTCACCCATGAGATATGACCCAGTGGGATAGTAAACATCCCATGGGGTGAAATTATCTCACGGGTTGGAAATGCCTGTCCTGAGCACAGCCGAAGGAACAGAACCCTTTGTAAAACCGTTTTTGTCATTCCGAACCCTGTCCCGAACGAATGTGAGGGAGCTTGTGAGGAATCTTAACAGATTGCTTCACTCTGCTCGCAATGAAATGTTAGAGTGTTTGCGTATGTATCGATACCATGCGGTTTGCCGTAGGATGGCTCATTTAAGATTAAAATATTGAATGATTGGTTTCGGTGTGTAATATCACACACCGTCAGGATCATTTTGCACAGCCCTATTAGATTTTTGTCTTATTCCCTGTCCACAACCCTCTGTGAATATTGCAATAAAAAAATCCGCATAGCTGGTATGCATTTTGCAAAAAAGTATTGGAGCGAAAGGGGGTAAGAACAATGAATAATGACATCAAACAACACAGGACAGATAAGCCAAAGGAGTTCATAGGCGAGGTAGTCAACATAGAGAATGACATAATCGAAGTCAAGAACGGAACGGGTTACATCCATTCATTCCGAATTATCAGTTTAGATGTGCCCAAGGAGCTTAAAGGGTTCGTGAGTTCTAAACAGTTAAAAATGTTAGAAGTTGGGGACAAGGTTAAGGTAAACATAGAAGAAGGGCGATTAACCTCGATTCAAAGGGTTATTAAAAACGGAAAAGACGAGCTTCGATAAGTGAAATCAGAGGAAAGGAGGATGTGTAAAACCAGGATTTAACCAAAGAGACACTGCCTTAGCGAATCGCATCTGCCGGGCAATTTTGCTTGTTTAACTGTTACTCTGAGTTCCTCATTACATTCAGAGCTTGTCCTGAGTCGCTCCCGAATTAAACCGGGGTAGAAATCTTCAAAGGAACAGCTTGTTCCCGCGTTAATTTGGTCGCCTCTTTGAGTAGGACAAGGTCTGTTCGATTAAATCCGGATTGGTATCCCACACCTTTCCCGGTTAAATTGCCCCAAGTTTTTAGTTGTTGTGTCTTAAACCGAGAAAGAAAGAACTAATTTTCCCGATTATGTACCGGGAAATCTACTTCGGTAATGAGCAGATACCTTACATGTCAAGCAATGACTTGGCTTAAGAGGCAAAACCATGGATGGAGAAATGGTTAAGAAGCGCAATCTAGAGAACAAGAATAGGTATTTACCGTACATCAAATACCAGGATTACATGATTGAATCCCTATGTTGACTCTGATACAAAGTTAAAGACGGCCAATGATGTCGGATGTGAGTGCTTTCCGCTCAGGCGAGTCATAAAAAGGAGGTGAGACCGATGCTGGGATGGGCTTTGACTTTTTTGATAATAGCGATTATTGCCGGAGTCCTGGGATTTACCGGAATCGCCGGCACGGCGGCGGGAATTGCTAAAATTCTCTTCGTAGTTTTCCTGGTAATTTTTATAGTTTCTCTCATATTTGGTCGAGGGGCCCGAGTCTGAATATAGATGCGATAGTGATGTTGAGACACCGCAGCGTTCGGAAGGTCCAGAGTCTTTGCCATCAAAGAGATGTAGTATAGAACCGGAACTGAAGTTAATAATTCTTAAAGAATAAATACTAAAAATGGAGGTGATAAGAATGACTTGGCACAAGATCGAAGGTAATTGGGAACAGCTAAAGGGTAAGGTTAAAGAAAAATGGGGAAGACTAACTGACGATGACCTTGATGTTATTGAAGGCAAACGCGACCAGCTTGTAGGGAAACTCCAAGAAAAGTATGGCTTCAGCAGAGAGCGAGCCGAAAGAGAAACTGATGAATGGTCACGTACGTGCTAAACACGCGTGTATGAGAATAGGAGATACTCTCGCTGGAGGGTGTCTCCATGCTCAGGTCGAAGAGAGCCTCTAGTTCTCGGAAATATGTCGGTGTTCCAGAGGAAGCTTAAAATCCTCTTCCCTGTTGAAAGTTGTTTATCTCAGTAATTAAGGAGAAAAAGCAATGGAACTGATTCTTCTAATTATATTGATTTTGCTGCTAATTGGTGCACTGCCCGCCTGGCCCTACAGCAGAAGTTGGGGTTATTATCCAGGCGGCATAATCGGCACACTTCTTATAATTTTACTCATACTGATACTACTGGGTTATGTCTGAACTGGAGTAACCAATACGACATCTGTACGTTTTCCTGGCCCGGGATCTCAGTACGAGTAAAACCCGGGTGCCCAGCAACAAGCACTGGGTATTGACCCACTAAAATCCGAGTTTGACGCTGGAGGAAATAAGATGCCCTACGATAAAATCTCGGACCTGCCGGATTCGGTGAAAAAGAATTTACCAAAGCATGCTCAGAAAATCTACTTCGAAGCATACAACAATGCTTTTGAGCAGTATGCTAAACCGGAGAAGCGCCGCGACGATTCTTCTCGTGAAGAGACTGCTCATCGGGTAGCCTGGGCTGCTGTGAAAAAGAAATACAAGAAAGAAGGTAACAAATGGGTTCGTAGGAAGGGTCGATCGTGAGACTGCCAGAGCCGGAAGAGCGTCTGAGAAATGAATGAAAGCCCAACCTGATTCCAAGATTTGGTTTCTTCCACCCAGATCGAGCCGGAGTGTAAGTAGTTGCCGTAAGCAGAATACCGCGATTATCTGATTGATTGGCGATTGCGGTTTTGATATTCAAGATAGGAAGATAAATGGAGGCTAAAAGATGAAAGATTTAACAATTAACGACCAGTCAATCGAGATAGGGCTTTATGAGAAAGATGTAAGCACTGTAGATGCGGCTTTTTGGCAGTCAGGGTCAGAGGTGAATAATGAAGTTGGCGAATTTCCCAAGTTAGACGAGGAAAATGTAGAGCTTTTTGACGATGATAATGCATCGATCCTTGACGTTTTACCGGAGACTGCATTTGAGTCTGAAGAGGAAGAAAGCAACGATGATGAAACAGGGTTGAAATGGGTAGATGAGCATTATCGGCTTCTCAATATCTTCTACAGAGAAATGGCCAAAGAACCTTTATTCACACCAATAGAAGAAATAGAAGTATCTGCAAAGATGAAACAATGTGAGTTAAGAGCCAGGGAAATAAAATCACTCATCGATAAGATTGCCGGCAAGGCGGAGAGAAACAGAAAGGGAAATGGGCATCGAAAGACCAACGGGAAAAAACTATTGAGACGAATGGAGAGACTGGGTTTTCTGGAGACAGCATACTTGTCCCGGGTGAAGTCTTTGAAGGAGCGATTCATAAAAGCTAATTTGAGGCTGGTTATTAGCATAGCGGGCAGATATGCCGGTAAAGGCCTTCCTATTTTAGACCTTATTCAGGAAGGCAGTTTAGGTCTGATTAAAGCAGTAGAGAGATTCGATTATACGAAGGGGTTTAAGTTCTCGACATACGCGGTGTGGTGGATACAACAGTCAATGTCCCGGGCGCTTATGGAAAAGACCAGGACAATACGAGTACCGGTATACATACTGGAACAGTCCAACAAGGTCCACAAAATAAGCCGCCTGCTTCATGATCAAATGGAGGAGAAACCTACGCCCGAGGAAATAGCCAAAGAAGTGGGAGTTTCCGTCAAAGTGGTAAGACAGATTTTAGACCCGATGAGAAATGTTCACTGTGCTGTTGATTTGCCGATATACGGGGAGGATGAAAAATCTCTTCTGGATTCTTTGCCGGATTGGCGATCGCCCGCTCCCGATTCTATTACCAAGAGGGAGGAGCTGATTGAAAAAACCACAAAAGCTCTTTCATTACTGAGTCCCCGGGAGCAAGAGGTAATAAGGATGAGATTTGGCATTGGTTATGACACTATCTACACCCTGGATGATGTTGGCAAAAGATTTGACCTCACCCGTGAGCGGATAAGACAGATTGAGAATAGGGCACTGGAGAAGCTCCGGAATTCCGAACTAAGAGAATCTCTTAGTAGTTTCAAAGAATGAATAATACTACTCTCTTACACCACAAGAAACTAGATCGTTCTCGCTCTATATCTCAGCCCCTAAGGAATAAGTATTTGCCGTATCTAAAATACGAAGATTATCCGATTGAATCTTGATTAGGATTCTGATACTAAAAAATTATGCAGTGATTTTAAAGGTACATGGTGAAAAAGATATGAACTGGGATCAAATCAAGAGCCGTTGGATACAACTCCGGGGCAAAGCCAAAGAAAAATGGGGTAAGCTGACAGACGAGGATCTTGACCTGATCGACGGTAAACGAGACCGACTAGTGGAGAAATTGCAGGAGAAGTACCGCCGTAGTAGATATGTGACGGAGAGAGAGATTGATAAGTGGATAGATGGTCTGTGAATCAACGAGCTTATGCTGACCAGATTCGGCGTAGGCAAGGTTTAGGGGGTGATTATCATGGCAAGATCAAGATGCACCATGTGCGGAGATAAAATAGGAGATATTGTAAAGGAAGTATATGAGGGTGAAGAATACCACTTCTGTAGTCAGGTGTGCAGACTTGAATTTTTAAATGAGCCGGATAGATACAGGCTAGTATGGCCGTCACTCCGAAGGAGGGCGATTGTTATGGAGAGGTTAATATGTGCGGTATGTGGAAACGAGGTGCCTGAGGACGAGGCTCATAGACAGGCCTATCAAGAGCAAGAATCTTACGAGAAATATTATTTCTGTTGTGGTGGATGCAGAGTGGAATTCATAAGCGACCCGGATAAATATACTGGCCAATCCGGCAAACACCTAGCTTAGGTGTTCCTATCGTTGAATAGATTTAGTGCTTCTTCGGTACTTATTACAAGTACTGAATTTGAATTGTGTAATCAACGGAGGAAACAACTATGGGATTTATTATATGGTTAATCATGTTCCTAGTGACTTCAACCACTATGCTCGCCGCTAGCTGTGTTTATAGGGCGGAGGAAAGAGAAGTGATGGGGGAACCGGTCCCACAGCCGCCAGAAGTGGCCCGTGCCAAGCCGCCGTATATACCGCCCGCTCTGCGAGTGGAAGAAGCAGGCCCGACACCCTCCACAACCCACGTTTGGATTCCAGGTCATTGGGATTGGAATGGATATGATTGGGTTTGGACTGCAGGCAAGTGGGAGTTACCACCCAGTTCCAGTTCCGTCTGGGTCTCCGGTCACTGGAAGTGGGATGGAGTTAATTGGGTATGGGTCCCCGGACACTGGGAGTAGCAAGAGCTTTAAGCTCGTCCCAGATTGAAAAAGAGATTCGGGCTGATGATCAGTTGACTAAATCGATAACGAGGTGATACATATGCAGATTAATCTCGCTTTAGAACCAGTAGTGTCTTTAATAGCAGGCATATTGATCCTGTTCATGCCCCGGTTATTGAACTACATCGTTGCTATATAT
>DATMAT010000048.1 GCA_035559815.1 Thermodesulfobacteriota bacterium | reverse complement strand
GTAAATCCCTTCGCTTTCCTCTCCGCCCCTGTCTCCATAACCGCCTTGTAAAACTCATGCCTGGGAATTATTCGTAACATTTGACCAAAAATACTGCTATACTTGTTCACGGGATGCCTCCTTCAGGTGGTTGTTTTGTTGCAAATAAATCAATTCTACCTGTTGGAGCTCCCTTCCCTTAAAACCTATTTTGGACAGATATGATATCCATCCTATTTTTTCATTGGTGATAATTTGTGTTAGTTAGTGGCTGATTCTTATTTTATAGAGATTGAATCATACGCAGTTTTAAAGGCATACAGGGCCTGCTCGATATGCTCTTCCCTATGCGTTGCCATAAGGGTTGCACGGATGCGGCATTTTCCAGGAGGTACAGAAGGAGGACGAACAGCCGGAGTAAACACTCCATTTTCTCGAAGCACACGGGCGAAATCCAGAGCAGGTTGGGCATCTCCAATCAAGACCGGTATGACGGCGGAATCGGATGAAAGAATTTTAAGGCCAATCTTTACGAGCCCTGACTTGAATGTATCTATAAGACGCCATAGGTACTTTCTTCTCTCCGGTTCGGACTCGATGATATCGATGGCGGTTAGCGAGGCAGCTAGTGAACTTGCCGGTAGCGATGTATCAAAGATGTAAGATCGGGCACGGTTTCTGAGAAAATCGGTCAGTTTTCTGCTGCCGCAGACATATCCTCCCAGGGATCCGACCGCTTTGGATAGTGTGCCCATAACGATGGGAACTCTATCTTCAACGCCAAAGTGCTCCGTAGCCCCGCTTCCCCTATTTCCTAGGACTCCGGTTGCGTGTGCTTCATCTATCATCAGCATGCAGCCGTAGTGTTCGGCAAGCTCTACTATTTGCGGAAGGGGCGCCAGGTCTCCGTCCATGCTGAACACTGTGTCCGTAACGATGAGCTTCTTAACTTTCTGCGACCGGTCTGAGGAGAGCAGATGTTTAAGATGCTCCACGTCACAGTGCTTATATATTCTTGCCTCTGCCCGGGAAAGACGGCATCCGTCGATGATGGATGCATGGTTAAGCTCGTCGCTGTATATTACATCGCCTGGGCCAACCAGGGCGGATATAGTGCCTATATTTGCGAGGTAGCCTGAGCTGAAAAGTATCGCTGCCTCCGTCTTCTTGAAATTGGCAATCCTCTCTTCTAGCTCTCTATGTAGGTCGGAGCTTCCGCTTACCAGCCTGGAGCCACCCGAGCCTGTTCCATATTTTTCCAGGGCTTTAATAGCCGCTTCTTTTACTTTAGGGTCGGTGGTGAGACCTAGATAGTTGTTCGAGCCGAGGAGGATGTACTGCTTACCGTCGATCAAAATCTCGGGAGACTGCCCGGTTTGAAGCTCCGTGAGCACACGAAATAAATTCTTATCACGAATTTGTCTTAATTCTTCCTCGATCCAGTGAAGTGGCTCATTCATGTTGGAGTCTGGTTATCAATGTAGAGACGCGTTGCCATGCGTCTCTACATTGATTATTCTTCAGTGGCTTTCTTTATAGATTTGTACGTAACCCTGAGCAGCTTCCTAAGGTCATCGATTGGGATTCCGATTGGAGGCATAAGAACAACAACGTTTCCAAGGGGGCGAATCAACACCTCTTCCTCCATTGCCAGCTCGGCCACCCTCCACCCCATCTTCATCTTTAATGGATACGGTCCTTTTGTTTCTTTATCCTCAACCAGTTCTATTCCCACCATCAAGCCTTTATTTCTTACGTCTCCTACATGCTTCAGTCCTCTGAACTCCTTGAGCTCCTCTTCGAGGAACCGTATTTTCTCCGGTAATTTTTGGAGCGTGTTGTAGTTCCGAAAAGCCTCAAGGTTTCCCAGCCCGGCGGCGCAGGATATCGGATTCCCGGCATAGCTGTGTCCGTGGAAGAAGGTTTTAAATTCCTCGTAATCACCGAGGAAGGCATCGTAGATTTCCTGAGTTACAATAGTTGCGGAAAGAGGCAGGTACCCTCCGGTCATTCCTTTTCCCAGAACCATGATATCCGGGGTTACATTCTCATGTTCGCAGGCAAACATCTTCCCCGTCCTCCCAAACCCGGTGGCCACTTCGTCGAGTATCATAAGTACTTCATACCGGTCGCAATACTCACGGACTTTCCTGAGATAGCCCTCGGGTGAGACAATCATTCCGCCGGCAGCCTGGACATAAGGCTCAAAAATTACCGCGGCAATCTCTTCGTGATATTCGGATAGGATTTTTTCAACCTCATCAGCGCAGGCAATGTTACATGAGGGGTACGTTTTTCCAAGCGGGCATCTGTAGCAATAGTAGGAAGGAGCCTTGAAGCTCTCAAAAAGCAGCGGTCTAAACGTGGCGTGAAATAGGTCGATTCCCCCTACCGATACCGCACCCAGGGTATCTCCGTGGTACCCGTTTTCCAGAGAAACGAATTTTGTCTTCTTTGTTTTGCCCTTATGCTGCCAGTACTGAAAGGCCATCTTGATCGACACTTCTACTGCGCTCGCCCCGTCGCCCGAGTAGAACACCTTTTTCAAGCCGGGAGGGCAAAGCTCAACCAGCTCTTTAGCAAGCTCCGCTGCAGGCGGGTTGGTGATTCCGAGAAGGGTGCTGTGGCCCAGCTTCTCTACTTGGTCCTTGATCGCACTATCAATTTCCGGCACCTTATGGCCGTGAATATTGACCCAGAGTGAGGATACGCCGTCTATATATTTCCTGCCCTCCGTATCAACGAGGTAGACCCCTTCCGCCCCCTCGATTACAATCGGCTCCTTTTCCTCATACTCTTTCATCTGAGTGAAAGGATGCCAGACGAAATCTTTGTCGTATTCTCCGAGCTTCTTCGTACGGTCGGACATTTCGATTTCGGATTTGAGACCTCGGATTTCGGAATAAAAGAAATTTAACTAGCTACTGACAATTAAGCTCCAATGACCAAATCACAAATTCCAAACCATGCTTTTTTGTGATTTAGAATTTGTATTCTCATTCGTAGCTAAACATGTTTTTAAATCTGCAATCTGCATTCCGAAATTGGAAATTAAACATCTCTTCTCACCGGCATTTGGAGGTCATCCAGCATGCGCAGGTCTTCCTCGGGCGGACGGCCGGGAGTGGTAAGGTAGTTGCCAAGGATCATGGCGTTTGCGCCGGCTAAGAGTCCCATTGCTTGGAGGTCGCGAAGGGTAACCTCTCTGCCGCCAGCGGTCATCAGAATCTTGTCCGGAAGTATGAGCCGGAATATGGATATTGTCTTAACCGCTTCAAACGGCGATACCATGGGGAGATCACCGAAAGGAGTGCCCGGTCTGGGGTTCAGAAAGTTTATGGGAACCCAGCTTGGGTCCAATTCCTTGATCTCGAAAGCTAACTCAATCCTTTGCCTTACCGACTCGCCCATTCCCATTATCCCGCCCGAGCACAAATTCATGCCCGCCTTTTTGACCAGCTTTGCCGTTCTCACCCGGTCATCATAGGTGTGGGTTGTGCAAACGTTTGGGAAATAGCTGCGACAGGTTTCGAGATTATGGTTGTACCGCCAGACGCCGTGCTCTTTGAGGGTAAATGCTTGCTCTTCGGTTAGCTCTCCTAGAGAGCATCCAATCTTTAGGCCGGTGTTTTCTCTCAGTAGGTCTACCGCTTCCAGCACCTTCTTGAAGATTCGGGGCGTGGGGCCTTTTGCGCTTATGACTATACAAAAATCCATAGCCCCCATTCTTTCTGCCTGTTGAGCGGCCTTTAATATCATCTCCGCCGCCATCAGAGGATGGGCATTTATCTGGGTGTCATAATGCACGGATTGGGAACAAAATGAGCAGTCTTCAGGGCAGTTGCCGGTCTGTGCGCTAATGATGGAGCGCAAGAAAACACCGTCTCCCTTGTACTTGAGTGTGACCTTCCTGGCTAGTGAAATAAGGTCGGGAACCTGCTCCTTTGGTATCTCGGTTAACCCAAGGGCTTCATCAAAAGTGACGGACTCATCTCTCTCTAACAGCTTTTCCCTGATTATATCTAGCGTGCTAATCTTAGCCCTCCACAATCAAGTGGTAAATCTATTTAACTGAAAGCTCTATTGTTGTCAACCAAATCCAGATCATGGAATCATCTGCTCAGGTATGCAATGATTTTAACGGAGTATTTACACACTACTTCTTCATTCGAATTTGTATTTTTGCCATTTTGCCGCTTTTGACCGTGACCTCGGTAACGGTTGACTCGAATCCCTCGGCACTACATGCGATTTTATATCTACCCGCTGCGGGTACGGATAAGGAGAACTCACCATTATCATTTGTCAGTGCGGCAATATCCGGAAGCGGTACGGGGCCTTCGGTGAAATAGACTCGAGCTAAGGGGACCGGCTTGCCACCGGGGTCTTTAACCAGGCCAGAGATTATATTCCCGGTTTGTGGCATTTGAGTGGCTCCTAACGGGACCGGGTGATACGGTTAGTCCGGGTTAAAAAAGCGACGACTGGGCAGCTTTCAATCTGAATCGGTCTTTTTCCTATGCCAGCCAGGCTTGCATATTATTGTATACGGCATTTGTAATTCTGGTACCCGAATTAACGGTAGCATCACCACCGATTCCGTAGGCATGGATAGCGACGGCATAGCGGTCACCGTTTATGATTTGGTAAACCGCACTGCCGCTCTGCCCTCCCATAGTGTCGATATCATAAAATACCTTCAGGCTGTTTACTGAATTAATCCGGCGGGCGTGATACCACTGGGTGCCGCTGGGTTTATCCCCGGGATAGCCGGAGAGGTTACCAGTAGCCGCTAGCAATTCCGCGTCCGTGTAAACACCGAATCCTATCCACCCCACCGTGTTACCTAAATCCGTCGGTAGGATGATTGCACCGTAGTCGTAGTTTGGGTCTCCTTTTTCGGTCCAGCCGGTGACGGAGCGAAAGCTGGTGCTGGTCACGGAACCATAGGGAAGGTTGCTGCCGTTACGTCCGGGCATGACCACGATCTTTTTGACCCAGCCGTCTCGTCCCGGCACTCCGCTGTTCTTTATATAAACACAATGACCCGCGGTCATGAGCGTACGCGGCCCGATGAACCATCCGGTGCCGATCCACATCGAATTGTCTGCTCCGGTTATCATTAGAGAGCAGTGCACACGCCAGGGATATGCGGAGGTGTTGGTGATCTGGATGCGGTCGTCGGCGCCGATTACCGTCTCCGGGGTGGCAATTATACCCTTAGCCTTGGGGGGCGGGGGTCCGAAGGAAGCCTCCCCGATATCGCGCAGGAGGGGACCCTTGGGCAAGGCCAGGAATTTAGCCACCATATTCTCCGGGACTTTGATTCGTTTATACTCCTTAACCGCTTCGGTTCCGTCATCATTAACCTTTCCCTTTTTGGGATTAACCCCCTCCATGGGCGGTTTGGAAACCGTTTTGCTTATTACCGCTTCCTCTGGGTCGTTTGAGACCGGTGTGTGCCAACCGGTGGAAGTGGGTGATTTCTTCTTTGCCGCCATTTCCAAAGCCTCCTTATACAGTTGAAGAATTTAGGAGCGAAGTTTCTTCAATTATTACTCCCTTTCGGTCAAAATTCTTGAATGCTCTCTTATAAGACAGTTCTTATCACGGATACATCATGATTTCAATAGTTAGGAAATTTCGGTAGCCCTTTTGGAGAATATTGAACATAGGATGAAGGAATTGTTTAGATGACATACGAAAGTCTTGACAACATAACTTCTAGAAACGAAATTGCTTCGTCCAGGAATTTAACCATTCCCGTTACTCACCCTTCGTCTCCGCTCAGGGTGAGTGGCACGGTGTTGGTGTAAGTTTTAGCTCTGCCATCACGGTGAGCGCAGTCGAACCATCATGGTGAGTCCTTCGATAAACTGTTATGGTTACTATCCAGTTCTTC
>DATMAT010000047.1 GCA_035559815.1 Thermodesulfobacteriota bacterium | reverse complement strand
TCTCAATTGCAAGGGATTCTTCAAGGTCACCGTCCGGTAAATCCACCGAATCTGCCTCCCCTTGAGCTTGTGCGGACGGCCATAAAGCCGCTTGGCTTTAAGTGCTTCCCAGCCCCCTGCCCGGTAGGCGGCCAGCCAGTTGTAGATGCATGCCCGGGAGAAACCCAAGGCCTTGATAACTACTTCTGGACTCTCCCCGCTCTGAACCCGCTGAACAGCCCGAACCCGTATGGCTTCCAAAGTCTTATGATCCAATGTCCTGGCATCTTGTCTCTTCATGCCAGAAATATAACACAATTAACATAAAATGTCCACTTACTTATGAACTAACTAGTATGTAGATTCTTCGCTGGGACCTGGGGTAGTGATCAGGAGGGAGGGAATTCAGGGAACCGCGATGCTCAGAATGACAAATGCAGCGTTTAGCCAGAAAAACATAGTGTACACGGTTTCTTATCGAGATGTGAAATATCCTCGCTTAGAATTTAAAACAGGGAAGCTTCTCCTAGTTCTCCCATTTGGCCATGAGCATAATTCGCTCTTGAAAAAGCACAGGACCTGGATACTCAGAAAAATTGAATTTATCGAAGGCTGCTTAAAAAACTCAGCAAACAAAGAGATAAGCGATAGAACTGATAACGAACTCAAAGACCTCGTTTATTCTTTTGCTACAAAATATTCCAAAAGATTAGGGATAAAACTCAATCATATTTATTTTAGAAAGATGAAAAGCAAATGGGCAAGCTGTAGCTCTAAAGGGAACCTGACCATCAACATGCTGATGCGGTATTTACCGGAGCACCTGGTGGAGTATATAGTATTCCACGAAACTGCCCATGTGATAGAGAAAAGGCACAACCAAGAATTCTGGGCATTAGTATCAAAGGTGTTTAATAACTATCAGGAACTGGAAAAAGATTTGTTCGCCTATTGGTTTCGGGTAGCTGATAGACAAAAATAAGAATCTTTTACTTTCTTTTTGGACTGCTATTGAGCCGATACTATGGCATTTCGCCACATCCTGGCCATAGACTTATAACCTAACCCATTAGGATGCAGGTTGTCTGCAAACTCCTCTGGGTGTTCCCTGAAGTAGTTGTAAAAGTTAGGCGCTTTCACAATTATATTGTTAGCCAACCTCAATTCGTCTATTACTTGATTGTACTCTCTAATTAGAACATTTTGGGGTGCTATATCCGGATCAGTAAACGGTTCGCAATTACTGCAAGGTCCAAAAGCATAAGGCACTTTGGCCAGGTACGGTATCTTTCCCGACTCGACTATGCTTGTAATAATTTGCTGCATATTATCCTTAAAACTGCCCGCATACCCGGGGCTGCCCGGATTAAGCCCCTTACCGCTTGGAACGGGTGGTGAAGCCAAGGCGTCGTTGGTGCCAAATAGTATCAGAAAGTACTGCGTCCTGGGAAGTTCAGATAGCACGCTGGACAGTCGGTTTAAGCCGTCTATCGATTTATTGCCGCTAACACCCTTGTTCAATACCGTATGGTCATAGCCAAAAGTGTTTGTAAGCCGGTTGTTCAAGATCGGCTCGTATCCACCGCCACAGTTCCTGCCGTCTTTGGAGCAGTTGTCATTGGTAATATCATCCTTAGACCCCCTGGTGATACTATCGCCGAAACCGATATACGAGACCGGGGTATATTCGATACGTAGAATAGGACGTTTAGACGGGGCTTCGCTGCTTTTAAAAAATAAGCTACCCCCGCCGAAACCTAAAACCCTGACCCCAAAGTTCGTCTCTACCCCACTAACCCAATCCTGTACCAGATCGGTTATATCCCAAGAGTAATAACGACGCGTTTTTGTCACGGCGATACTATCTTCAAAAGATGAAGCCCGACTTGGCCTGGCATTCCAGGTCGTGGATTCACTCCACGATCCCAGGTTTGCAAAAACTCCCACATTATTATCCGGTTTAAAGAACTTACTTTTCTTACTGAAAAGTCTGAGCTCCCCTTTAAGAATCTGAGCACTGCTGGGAATACTGGACAAATTGAATTGTAAGAGAGTCTCTCTGGCGGTATCGGTCTCTGCTTTTGTTCTCAGTACTTTCATCCCTCCAAAACTGGTGGCAGGTTGTGCTTTGCTCACAAATGTGTCTTTCGTTGGGATAAGGTTGGCCACATCGGCCAATCCCAGAGACTGGTATAAAACGAAATCGGCTAATAAAATGAAAAAAGCTAAGGCAAACGTTTTAAAAATATTGGGGACTTGCTCAGTGGATAACGGTCGCCTTATGTCCAATTCAGGTTATCCTTGACCGGATTTTGGTTAATACTTAAGTTCTATTCTCTCAAATTTAATACATACTTTTCACTAGATAATTACGTTAATCAATACTACCAAAGTATGAATCTTCATCTCATACTATAGCATTAAGATTGCTTTAAATTTCTTAGTGATTATATAGAGATAGTAAGAATGATATAACTAACGGTCGGAAAATAGATATAGAAGGATTATTCGTGCGGACGAGTCTCAGAATTTATCACCACGACCCGCCCCCGCCGCCGCCAAACCCTCCCCCGCTCGAGCCGCCGCTAAAACCGCTCCCGCCGGCGCCTCCGGAGCGGCTTGGTGTCGAGGCAAAGGTGCTGTTCATCACGCTAAGGCTCCTTCCCAGGTCATCCACGAATATACGCGGCGAGAACGAATTTCCGTATCTCGGAGAATCGTACCAAGAGGGAGGCTTTGCATACATATCCTGAAAAGCCTCGGCCCATCTGTCTCCCAAGCCGAACACCAAGGCGTAGGGAAGCACCCTGTCAAAGAGAGTGGGGTCGTCTTTGGCCAGCCTTTCGATACGGTCCTTTTCCGCCCTCTCGATAAACTCTCTAAAGCCCAAGATGTTCTCTCTGGCCAGAGAGCCTTTTTTTGTTTTCCTGGGCATATACCTGGAGAATATCAGGATAAAAATCCCGGAGAGGACAAACGAAAGCTTCATCCCCCAATGCGGTAGAAAAAGGAAGGACACCACTATTAATGCTATCCCCGACCACTTAAACACGTTTCTAACTTTCTCCGGGTGAGAAGGAAAGTAACCCCCGCTTACGAGCTGTTTATAGAGGGATTCCTTTATGGATGGAAGATGGGTATAAAATTTGTTCTTCAGGCTGGAAATGAGTATCTCATCCTTCGAGCCAAACATGCCGGTGAAAACCTCAAGCTCATGGGGTTTAAGCTCGTTGCCAAGGGGCTCCTTGATTTTAATAAGCCGATAGTCCCTGTCCGAGAAGAAAAAGAGTTTTGTGCTTTCCACTTCCCGGATCTTTATGTAGCCCCTTACCGCCAGGTCTATCACGGTCGAGGTTATGTCGATGATATCCGCCCGCTCATCCACCAGCGCCCCGGCCTCGGCGGGAGTTAAATCCTTGGGCGGCTCGTACTGCACTGCCACTACTCCCCTACCCTCCGGGTCTCGCCCCTTGGTGTGCCAGAAGTAGATCACGAAAAAGAACGTAAGGAAGGGAAGAGAAAAAAACCAGTTATCGGCGATAAACCAGGAGGCTTTTTTGAGCGACGAAGGTTCCTTCAAAATCCCCTTGGGCAGCCCGAGTACGATTGTGAGCCCCTCGCCGGGGTTGAAACTATCAGAAGCAAAAAACTCGACCCCGCTTGGAGTAATGGTGAACCGGCAATCCTGCTCTTTTGAACCGAAATAGCCGGTATAACAGGTTGCTTTAATCCCTTCCGGAATCTCTTTCTCAAAATACACCTTTGCGCTTACTTTTTTTATGGGTATCTTCCATTCGTTCCCGGTAACATTCCAGTAAAGCTCGTCATGGTCCTCAAAAAAATTTAGGGCTCCATCCACGAAGTATTCTATCCTGTATCCATGCACCCCGGTTATCTCCCTATCCGGGTCACCTATTTTGACAATTACATACCGTCCCTCACGGCGGACGCTATATTTATAGGGTTTATCCTTGAAATCGGTAACCCTTCGTACGTCCATTCGCAAGTTATAATTCCTGATACCCACCTCGTATTTGTAGGGTATTTCCCGGAATATCCCATGCCTAAGCTCATAACCGAAATCATATTCTATGTCCTCCTGGACGCTTATGGATGAATTCTTATTTATTAAAATCTCAGTACGGAAATCCCTTATCTCTTCGGCATGAATTGTCAGTGGGAATAAGCAAATCAGAAGAGAAAAAGCAAATGCAGTTATTATTAATTTCATAGAGAATCCGCAGAAATAGACGCCATAAATGGCGTCTCTCTACAACATTTTTATCCAAGGTCTAATCTTCGTGCCTTTGTGTCTTCGTTGTTCATAAATTTACCCAAACTTTACCTGAGGGGTCTTCCTCTCCTCGGTCGAGTCGAGCTCAAAATATTCCTTCTTGGCAAACCCGAACATATTCGCCACTACGTTGCTTGGCACCGACTCGATCTTGGTATTGAGGTCTCTAACGACGGCGTTATAGTAGCGGCGGGATAGCTGGATCTGCTCCTCAATGTTGGAGAGTTCCTTCTGAAGCTCGACGAAATTCTGGTTGGCCTTGAGGTCCGGATAACTCTCGGCCAGGGCAAAGAGGCTTTTAAGAGTGGATTGCAATATATTTTCCGCCTGGGCTTTGTCCCCCGGTGAAGAGGCCTGCATGGCCACATTTCTTGCCTGAACCACCTTCTCGAAGGTGTCTTTCTCGTGCGACGCATAACCCTTAACCGTCTCCACCAGGTTAGGAACCAGGTCATATCTTCTTTTGAGCTGAACGTCGATATCCGACCAGGACTGTTCGGACATATTTCTTAGCTTTATGAGGGAATTGTATATCCCTACAAACACGGCTATTAGTAGGCCGATAACGACTACAAATATCAGAAATCCCATCTTCATAACTCCCTGATATTTTTTAGAAATTACCGATTTAATCATATATGCATATGGACAAATAAGTCAATAGAGAAAGCCAGGTTTAATTCGCCCTTAAATTTGCCGGAACGCTACCGGTAGCAATGAGTACATCAGATTCTTAGACAAGGTTCAGCACCCGATACATGCTCCTCCTGAGCCTTGGCCACTATCCTAAACTTGCATATTGACCATTCTCTAAGAATATGTAATCATTTAATTTTATTGTCATCAGAAAATGAGATTCAGTTTAAGCTGGCTTAAAGAATACGTCGAAATTAATTGCTCCCCAGAAGAGTTAGCCGAAAGCTTAACTATGTCCGGGCTGGAAGTAGAGTCCTTGGAATACATGGGAAAAGGGCTTGAGGGCATTATAGTAGCCCAGATAGTGGACATAAGGCCACATCCCAATGCGTCAAAACTGGTTCTCTGTGACGTAACCGACGGTACCAAGCATTACAACATTGTTTGCGGGGCAAAAAACATGAAAACCGGGGACAAGGTAGCCCTCGCCCCTTCGGGTACCAAGCTTCCTCCCAGTGTTAAGTTTCCAGACGGCATACTGATCCAGTCAGCAAAGATTAGGGGAGAACAATCTGAGGGCATGCTCTGTGCCGAGAACGAATTGGGAATAGGAGAAGAGGGAGACGGAATAATGATTCTCCCCGACTCCTCGAATATTGGGAACAGATTGATAGATGAGTTAGGTCTTGACGATGTAGTCTTTGAGGTCGGGGTTACGCCGAACCGCCCGGACTGCCTTAGTGTATTGGGAATAGCCCGGGAGGTAGCAACCATCCTGGGGGGCGGGATCATATATCCGGATTACATAGTTAGGGAGGAAGGAGAGGACATCGTAAGATTAGCCCAGGTGGAAGTGTATGACCGAGAAGGCTGCCCCAGATATTCCTGCCGAATAGTCAAGGACGTTAAAATTGGCCCTGCCCCCGACTGGCTAAAAAAGCGCCTGGAGGCATCGGGCATCAGGTCCATCAACAACGTAGTGGATATTACCAATTACGTACTACTCGAATTGGGACAGCCCCTTCATGCTTTTGACTATGACTTAATCGAGGGAAGGAAAATCGTGGTGAGACCGGCCAAAGATGGAGAGGTTATACAAACCCTCGACGGCGTGGAGAGACATCTGACCAGCGAAGATTTACTCATATGTGATGCGCAGAAACCGGTGGCAATCGCCGGGGTGATGGGTGGAGGTAATACCGAGGTTTCAGAGAGCACTAGGAGCATCCTCCTTGAGAGTGCTTTTTTTAATCCGGTCAGGGTTAGAAGAACCTCCAAGAGGACCGGCCTCCGTTCGGAGTCCTCATACCGGTTTGAAAGGGGAGTCGACCCTAACGGAGTCGTAAAGGCCCTGGACAGGGCTACCGAGCTTATAAGAGGGCTGGCTGGTGGGGAGGTGTCAAAAGGAAGAATAGATATCTATCCGAACCCGATCGAGCCCAGAGAAGTAAAACTCTCTTTAAAAAGGGTTGACTCTATTCTAGGTACTCACATCGAAGCGGACAAAATTAAGAAGATAACCGAAGGGCTGGGGATCGAGACGCTTGCCGTTAAAGACAGCGATATGTTTCTCCGGATCCCAACCTTCAGGACAGACCTTACCCGGGAGATAGACCTCATAGAAGAACTGGCCAGGCATTACGGATATAATCGTATTCCGGCAACCCTTCCGGTCATTCCTATGATGACGGCCGGTTTACAAAGACAAAAATTTCTTGAGAACAGAGTAAAGGAGATTCTCATATCCTCCGGTTTTCTCGAGGTAATTAACTACAGCTTTGAAGACCCGTCTTTACTCGGTTTATTCAACGGAACAGCACCGCTACGTATACTCAACCCGCTCAGCAACGAAGGCTCGGTCATGAGGACAAATCTATTGACCGGAATAATAAAAAACGTGATTCTTAACCTGAACCGCCAGGCCCAGGACATCAGGTTATTCGAAACAGGGAAGGTGTACATCCCACGAGAATACGGGCTTCCAAAAGAAATCACCACGATAGCCGCGGCGGCGACCGGAAGACGACAGCCGGAGCTATGGGACAAGGAAGAATTTGATTTCTTCGATTTAAAGGGGATATTGGAAAGGATATTCGAGGCTTTCTCTATTTCAGACAAGATAAGGTTGATGGATTCAGCCTCCTCAACCGGAATAAATTTCCTACATCCGGGCAAATCGGCAAGGATTTTGGTCGAAGACGAAGAGGCGGGATACCTGGGAGAGATTCATCCCGACTACCGAGAAAAACTGGAAATCTCCAAAAGGATTTATCTCTTCGAGCTCGACCTGGAAAAACTGTATGCGGCAAGCGACGATGCCAAAAAGCAATTTACCCATTTACCCAAATTCCCTTCCGTTAGAAGGGATATCGCTTTGGTCGTGGATGAAGATATACCGGTCGGGAGGATTTTGGTTGAACTTCGGAAAGTAGAATCCGATTTGATCGAGGAGGTAAACGTTTTCGACGTGTTCAAGGGCGGTACCGTAGATAAGGGGAAAAAGAGCGTGGCCATATCTATGATTCTCCGCTCGGCTGACCGGACCTTAACCGACGAGGAAGTTGAAGACGTCCAAATAAAAGGTTTGAATAGGCTTCAATCGGTATTTGGAGCTCAATTACGTAAGAGCTAAAAAAGGGGGGAAAGAGATGACAAAAAAAGAGCTTGCGGATGTAATCCATACCAGGATCGGGCTATCAAAGAGAGAATCCGCAGAGATCGTAGAATTCTTCTTTGAGATTGCCAAGGAAAAACTCACCAACGGGGAGGGTATAAAGATACCCCGCTTCGGCACTTTCCGTGTTCAAAGAAGGAAGTCGAGGAAGGGAAGAAACCCGGCTACCGGAATGACCATAGAAATATCAGAGAGAAAAGCGGTAGTATTCAAACCGAGCAGATTCCTCCGCGATGCCATTAATAAAGAACCGCTTCATGAATGAAAGGATTTACTGGTTCACTTAGGCGCAGTTTACTCGCCGGACTTCTCGTCACCGTTCCCTTCGGGCTCACGCTATACATATTGTTTATATTGGGTAAATGGATAATCGAATTGGTAAGTGCGGCCCCGGCTAAGGTTTTGATCGGCCCTCTTTCCGAGCTTCCTCCACCCTTATTTCAAGCCGTCACTTTCGCCATAGGAATTATCGGAACAATACTCATAGTTCTCGTAGTAGGCGCAGTAACCAGAAATTTTGTGGGGCGAAAGCTACTCGATATTGGAGAAGGACTTATCTCCAAAATTCCTTTTGCTAGGACCATATACAAAGCCACAAAGCAGATAATCGAGGCGGTTTTCGGCGACGGGCTAAAGGGGATTAAGCGCGTGGTAATGTTCGAATATCCAAGAAAAGGGATATTCTCGATAGGATTTGTTACCGGCGTTTCAAAGTACACGGAGTCCGGGAAAAGGCTATTAGGTATATTTCTTCCTACCGCCTTCAACCCGACAGGGGGTTTTTACCTACTAATTCCTGAGGATGAGGTTAAAGAGCTTCCCATAAGCGTTGAAGACGCGTTCAGAATAATAGTATCGGGAGGACTCTCCTCTGAGCAGCTTGAGGATTTTAGGACAAGTAAGGAAAACGATAAAAAAATTTAACATGCTCACTCCCGGTGATACGGTCGTAGTGGGGGTCTCGGGCGGAGCAGATTCATTGGCTCTGCTATACGCACTCAGGGAGCTTAAAGAATACAGATTAAAGCTGATTGTTTCCCACCTGAACCATGGCATTAGACCTAAAGAAGGCAAAAGGGATGCACTATTCGTAGAGGGAATAGCAAAGAAGCTCGACCTCCCCTTCGAAACTCGGGAAGTAAGCACCCCTGAATTCAAGAAAAGGTCGAAGCTCTCCCTGGAAGAGGCCGCCAGGACATTGAGATATGAATTCTTAAGAGAGGTCTTGGCAAAGCACGACGCCCAAAAAATAGCCACAGCCCACACGCTTGATGACCAAGCTGAAACCGTACTCATGCGCTTTATCAAGGGGAGCGGCCCCTTAGGGCTTTCGGGCATACCGCCGGTGTCTCAAGGCCAGATAATCAGGCCGTTAATCGAAGTACCCCGGTCGGAAGTGGAAAGATACCTGCAGGGGAAAAAGGTGAAGTGGGTCGATGATTCCTCAAATAGGGAGAAAATCTTCCTCAGAAACAGGATAAGACATGATTTGATCCCGGTACTCCAGAAATACAATCCCCGGATAAAAGAGACACTGGCCAAGACGGCTAATATCTTCAGGACCGAGGAGGACTTCATAAGAAGTAGGGCGGGAAACTGGCTTGAGTATGTGTTCCAGCACCGGGATGAAGACGAGCTTCTTGGGACACTCTCCCGCTACAAGGCCATTCCCGAAGCGCTAAGGCCGACCTTTCTGAGGATAGCGATAGAGCAAATAAAAGGTAGCTTAAGACAGGTCTCTTTTACACACGTAGCCTCGGCTGACGAACTCCTCTTCTCCGAATCGTCGTCGGGTGAAATTGTACTCCCCGGTGGAATCGTGGTGGCAAAAGGATATGACTCATTCTTAATTACCCGAAAATCCAGGCTCGAACCCGAATTCTCATACCGGATAGCTTCCCCGGGAAAGTGGAGCTTCCCTAATGCCGAGCTTGAAATCGACATCGTGGAAGCAGAATCTTGGGGTGAAGACCCGTATATTCAGTTCTTCGACAGAGACTCGGTTGAATTTCCTATAGAGATAAGAAACTTCCATCCGGGGGACAGGTTTGTCCCACTGGGCATGAAAACAAGAAAAAAGATAAAGGACCTTTTTATCGACGAAAAGATACCCAGGTTCCTGAGAAGCAGGATTCCCATATTTCTCAGCAAGGGACAAATTATGTGGGTCGGGGGGTTGAGGATGGACGAGAGATTCAAGGTGAGGAAGAAGAAGGCGGTAAGAATCAGCCTGATCAAGCCAAGATGGAAATAAGGTGGCGGGGAGGCGGGCGAAGAATTAAAAGTTGAATTTAGTCTCTAACACTTACAATAACAGTTCTTAGAGTGAAAACACATAATTGTTCATCACCAACATGACAAATTTCACCGTTAGCCCTTTGAGCATCGCTAACTATCGAAGGGTGAACTCCACTTGCTTCAAATCATCCTTCGATTGACCCTTCGATAAACTCAGGGCAGTATTCAGGATGAGCGGATTATCATCCGCTGGTAAAAAGGAATAAAAAAACCCATTCATCCTGAGCGGAGTAGAAGGATGAACACCTTAAAAACAAATACTACAATTGATCTTCAAAACATTCCTCGGGGCAGGACGAGCAATTAGCTAAACACACGACTCTTAACCATTAACCCTCAACCCACCAAGGGTGGCAGGACTTCCAGTCGTGGATTTCCTTCCTTTATAAATTCGACCATTACCAGCTCCGCTTTCTCCCGAGGACCGGGATAAACAAACTGTATCCGGCCGGGCTCCAGTCTTCTTCTTTTGGCCTCTGTGACCAGCTCGGCAAACCGCGCCGCTGGGTAGATGCACGCCCCGCACCGGAGCGACTTGAGCAGGTATCTCATCACCTCGAGGACATCACCCATATTGCAAAGAACCTCATGCCGGGCGACAGTCCTATGCGAGCCAGCCTTTATAAAGCCGGTTCTCGTTTCAATATAGGGGGGGTTGGTTATAACGTAATCAAAGCAATTTGGTGGGAAAAGAGAGCCGATGCTTCTTATATCGCCCTCTACGATTTCTATTTTTTCTTCAAAGCCGTTTAACCGTATGTTCCTCCTCGAAACCTCTACCAGCTCTTTTTGTATTTCGACGCCGACGATTCTATTGCCTAATCCCCTTTTGGCCAGTATCAGGGTTATGATTCCACAACCGGTTCCCAGGTCTATTATTTCATCGTTTTTCCTTATTCCGGCAAAATCCGCGAGGAGTAGAGAATCCTGCGAATACCGGTAGTAGCCCTTCTTCTGTATGACCTTAAGGCCGTATGGGCCGTCCAACGTTTCGTCTTCTCTTAGTTCTGCTTCTAGCTCCATATAGCCCTGTATATGGTTCTCTGCTTAATTGTCCATTATTTTACATACTTTCCGGTTAATATAACAAATGGGGATGACGCCTCTCCAGCTCGTATGTGCATTTCGATTTCGATTCCGATTCAGACCCTTATTAAAATAAGTTGAAATAAAATTGAGAGTATAATAAAATAGGAATAATAAAAGAACGTTATGGCAAGAGATTATTGCTTTTTTGAGCGTGTAATTAGATTAACCACGAGGATGGTCTTTTGAAAATGAGCTCATTTCGGGCGGAGGCGTTCCAAACACATAAAACCCTTGTTCCTGAGTTTATTCAGGCCTGGTCAAATTACCTTTCCTTATGTTCCCTCCCTAAAGCTCAATATCAATGATTAAAAAATTAACAGCAGTATAAAGCCGCGAAAAAAGATGGAGGCTCTATAAAAGCAAGTTGCGGCAAATGTACTACCGAGGGACTGGTCAAGCGGAGTGATTAGGAGCCAAACGCCGACGAATTAATGGCTCTTAAGCCTATTATGTTGCTGTCGGCAGAGACGCACTTAAGGAGATGCCATGGCCGACCGGGGTGGGTTGTCAATTGATGAAGACCTCCGGATTCTCATATTCAAGGGCAGCGCAACAGATGTTGAACTTATTGGACGGGAGCTGCAAAAATTAAGCGTAAGGTTCTCCACAAAGATAGCGGATACTAAAGAAGCCTTCCTCAAGAACCTAGAAGAATTCAAACCCGGTCTCATCCTCTCGGATTATTCGCCTCCGTATGTAGAGGGTATGTCAGTATTATCAATAGCTAAAGTAAATTGCCCAGATACGCCATTTATTTTCGTTGCCGAGTCGCTGGCGGAGGAGACGGCTATCGACACCTTAAGAAACGGCGCCACCGATTATGTGCCCAAGGATAAACTGTCCCGGCTGGCCCCGGCGGTGGCCCGGGCATTAGGCGAGGCCAAGGAGAAAAAAAGGAGCAAGGAACTCCAGGAAAGACTCGATTCTGAGCGAGAAAGGCTTTCGGTTATTTTGAGGGGTATCAGCGACGGAGTCGTTCTGATAGATAGTAATAAACGGATAGTGCTGACAAACCCTGCCGGAGAGGAATACCTGAAGCTATTGGCCAACGTGGGGTTAGGAGATGTCATCCTAGACCTGGCCGGACAACCTATCGAGAGTATCCTGGAATCGCCTTCTGACGGCCAGTCATATCACGAATTAATATTGGAGAAGCCAAACCAGCGGGTATTCGAAATATCGGCCCGAAGCATAAAATCAGAATTCGGAGCTGACGGTGCAGTAATACTGATTAGGGATGTTACCGTGGAAAGGATAAAGAGACAGCGCATAGAGAGGAAGGAGCGTCTGTCGGCAGTAGCACAGCTCGCCGCCGGTATCGCCCATAATTTTAACAACACCTTAACTGTCATAATCGGCTTCTCCGAGCTTTTGCAAAGGGACCCTTCCCTCAACGATAAGGCCCGGAGCCACCTGGAGTACATCATACAGCAGGGGCATCGTGCCAGCCAATTCGTCCGTCAAATCCTGGACTTCACCCGTCAATCCGTGTCCGAATGGCAGCCTCTTGACCTTTCACTTCTTCTGAGAGAGGTCTCAAAACAATGGACCCGGACCCTGCCCGGACACATAAGGGTCATATACGATTCCTCTCCCGGTAAATATTGGGTCTTAGGCGATGCCTCTAAGATGCACCAGGTTTTGAATAACCTGGTGCAGAACGCCGTCGATGCTATGCCTCTGGGGGGTGAGCTACGAGTCGAGCTTGGCCGTTTGTTCCTTAGGCCGGAAATGACCAAGCCGTTTCCGGAGATGCAACCGGGCCAGTGGGTCGTTCTTTCGCTATCAGACACCGGCACGGGCATTGCGCCTGAGCATATAACCCGTATTTTCGAGCCTTTTTTCTCCACCAAGGAAGTAGGCAAGGGAGCCGGACTGGGCCTGGCGCAGGTTCACGGAATAATCCGGCAGCACGAGGGGGTTATCGATGTTATCAGCAGTGTGGGAAAAGGAACGACATTCCGCATATACCTTCCGGCTATGGAGGCAAAAGATATAGATCAATTAAAATCGCCGGTGTATGGCGCAGATAAGCTAATCAGGGGTGATGGAGAGAAAATACTACTGGTGGAGGATGAAAAAATGGTCCTGGAGACCACCAAAACCATGCTCGAAGACCTAGGGTATCAGGTTTTAACAGCTATAGACGGGCGCCGGGCATTAAAACTCTATGAGCTAGCCAGGGACGAAATCGCTTTGGTCATCACCGATATGATCATGCCGGAAATGGACGGCGCCGCATTGTTTATCGCACTTAAGGAGATAAACCCGAACATCCGGGTGCTGGTATCGACCGGTTATCCCCAGGGGGAAAAGACCAGTGCGCTTTTAGCCATGGGGGTTTTAGACTGTGTAGAAAAGCCTACCGATTTCGTAGAGCTATCCCGGGTGATCGGCCGAGCTCTTGGGAAGATATAACACGTTAAGGTTTGTTTAATTAGTTTGATCAAGCTGTCTTGCAATAAATATCCTAGATGATTTAAAGTAATTCAACGAGAAATTAAGCGTTTAGTTTATACTTTGCGAACGATAACTAAATCGTTTCACAAATCGAAATCCCCTCTAATAAGGGCTTCTTTCTTAGCTCGGGAACAACCTTTAATCTGTCTTTCGGCCCGGATCGCTTGTTCATAGGTCGGAAAGCATTCTGCAAAGACTAATTCGACCGGAAGGCGTTTTGAGGTATACTCGCCAAATGTGCCGTCCTTATGTTGAGCAATTCCTTGCTCAAGGTTCTGTGACTTGCCCGTGTAATAACTTCCGTCAGAACATCTGAGTATGCGAACCCAAGCCTTTTCCATTTCTTTCCCTTCATACCGAGCGGAGTCGAGGTATGAGTGATTTTCTCCATGCTCACGCTTCACCGTTCGTCAAGACCACCACAGGGCAGGTTTCCCACACAAGGGTCAAGGGATAATTGTTTTTATGCCGTCGTTGTTGAGCCGCCCTCTTTTAGCGACAACCATTTTCTTATTTTGGACAAGCTTGCTCTAAACTAAAACCTGATTTATACAGAAATCAAATGCTTTAAAGCTAAGTACGCTGCGCCAATTATGCCAGCGTCATCCCCGAGAGCTGTCCGTTTGACCTCCACTCGCCTCATTGGCGCACGGAGCCCCCTTTTCCTGGCCTCGGTCATAGACCTATCTATGAACAACTCCCAGGCATTAGAAAGCCCGCCCCCTATAACTACCATCTCCACATTGAGGAGATTTACCACGTTTGCAATCCCGATTCCCAACGCTTTCCCCACCTCATCCCATATCCACAGGGCAAACTTATCGCCTTCTACGGCCGCCTCCATCACGATTTCAGGAAGCTTCTCCCCGGATACCCCTCTAGATTTTTTTCTTAAGATAGTCTTGAGCTTATTATCGCTCAAGCCCTCTTTTACCATGCGTCTTATTGCGCTAGCTGAAGCATAGCTCTCCAGGCATCCAAAATTTCCGCAGTTACATCTTGCACCATTAGGGAAAATAGTGATATGCCCGATTTCCCCGGCCATCCCGTCTGCTCCCGACCATAGCTCCCCCTTAAGTATTATGCCCCCGCCTACCCCGGTTCCCAGTGTGATGATTACGAGAGAATCTACGCTACTGCCTGCACCTACCCACCATTCGCCGACCGCAGCGCAGTTAGCATCGTTCTCTATGAACACCGGGATGCCGCTGCCCATCTTTTCAATGAGTACATCTCTAATCGGATAATCGTCCACGTTGGAGATGTTGGGAGCCTGGGTCAAGATACCCCTTTCTGAATCGATTATTCCCGGAATGCCGATCCCTACCCCGGCTACATTTTCACCGGTTATATTCTCTCCTATTAGCTTAGCCAGATTTGTCATAACATAATCAATCCCCTTACCCGCCCCGGAGGGGATGCTTCGGCGTTCCATAATATCCCCGTTCTCATCTACCAGAGCGCTCCTCATGTTCGTACCGCCGATGTCTATGCCTACCGCAATCTTACCCGCCATAGTCAGCTAATTATAAACAAAAAGGAACTACTAGAAAAAATATTCTTAGTGGAATCTTATCTTAATATCATTTACATTCGTGGTAGTGAATGCACCGTGTACTTAGTCCCAGTTTATACCGGCGTTTTTATCTGCCTAAAACTTTGTTTTACAAGTATGGATTTTTGATTTCTGATTATTTTGGAAAGCGGTGGCAAACTCTATTCATTCAAGTGCCTTAGAAACTGCTCGGCTATAGAATTCCAGCTTTGAGACTGGGCGTATTTCAGAGCGTTCGATGAAAGGTATTCAAGATTGTCGAAAGCTTTGGCTATATTCTCCTCCAGATTATCTCCCAAGATACCGGTAACTCCATCCTGTATAATGTCCTTAGGGCTCGGAACATCGTAAGCCACTACCGGCAGCCCGCAAGCCATTGCTTCCAAGATAACCAAACCAAAGGTATCAAATTTGCTGGGAAAAACAAAAAGGTCTGCCTCATTGTACCAGAGCTTTAACCTGTCGTGCGGGACATGGCCGGTGAAGAAGACGTCCGGATATTTTAACTTCAGGGTTTTCAGGTACGGCCCATCTCCTACCAGTATTTTGCGGTAACCGGGTATCTTGCAAAAATCATCCAAATTCTTATCCTTGCTTACTCGACCGACACAAATAATAGTTTTTTGAAATGCCCCTTTTTTTCTATCGACATCGCAGTTGAATAATTCGGTATTAACTCCCCTCGCCCAAACGGTGCTGTTCCTTAGCCCCAGTTTTTTTGCCAGGCTCTTCGTGGTGACCAATACCTTGCGACTGTATTTATGAAACCATCTTATGTAAAGCTTCGTCACAAACCGGGGTATTCTGTAGTATATCCATCCATACTCATCAAGGCGGGTATGATAGGAAGTGTTGTAGCTTATCCCTTTATTGAGACAGTATTGTCTCACGGCCAAACCCAAGCTTCCTTCCGTGGCAATATGAATCTTGTCCGGATTAAACTTCTCGAAATATTCCCGGGCCAGGTTGGATGAATTTTTGACAAAGGGAATGTCATAATAAATCGTGAAAAGTTTTTGAGCGCCTTCTATGTATGGATGAAGCACCAGAACTTGATGATCCTTTTTTATGATGTTAATTATGTTATTCCAGGTGAATACTACACCGTTAACCTGAGGAAACCATGCATCGGTGACCAGGAGTAATCTCATTATTTTATTTCCATTATGAGGGCGATTTATCCATTAATGCCTATTTAACCATGTAGAAGGTCAAGGCAAATATGACATCGCCTAAGATAGCGCCAGCCACGGTCTGAGACAGGGTATGCGAGCGAAGTCGTAGGCGAGACCAGGCTACAATCGGAATGATAATAGATAGGACCATGGCTTCTTGACCAAATAACATGCAGGTAAGTGCAGTAAGACCCCCCGCAGCAGCACAATGCCCGCTAATCTTCCAGTAAAGGGTGACAAGATACATCAAAGCGCCCAGCACCAATCCGGCAGTAGCTATCATCAAAAACACATTCGACGCCCCAGCGATAATTAAAACAGCCCATACCAAGACTATGTTGAATAGAAGAAAGAGTAGGGGTCTTTTCCGTTCCTCTCGAACATCCAGATGGAAGCTCTTGACTTTGCCGGCACGCAGTAGCCATGACACGTAAAGAAGAGGCAGTATTACCGAGAGCAGCAGAATAAATGCCGCCCAGGCCCATGCCGTGCTCTTTGCTACAGTCTGGGTAGCTATGACGACTCCGGCTATGGCTAGGATGGGAGGACTGGTTAAAGCGGATACCAATCTCGCCAGTCCTTCCACCCATCCGAAACCCGGGAATAAAGTATAGGGGTTAAGCTCCTTATCTAACTCCATCTTTTGATTGGTTGCCCCAGGTATTTTGTTTAGGGTATTGCGACCAGTATCCCCAGTCATGCGTTCTCCATTTTCCCGGCATGAGGTCCGTATACAGCAAAGCGCATCTGGTCAAAGAATGTAAAGTTTTGCGGATAAGGCCTTGCTTCAGACGACGATGATCCCGAGCATAGACAACGAGATCCTTGGCGAAAGCGATACGTAGGCCGCTCCACTTGGCCCTCCAGGCCAGTTCGGAGTCCTCATTGCAGTTAAGCCTCAGGTCAAACCCGTCCAATGCAGATAGGGCCTGACGTCTTATCAGCATGTTCGAGCCGGAAGCGGCAGGAATACCCATTGAATGAAGCAAACGCTGGCCTGCCGTGAACCACTCATAGTAAAGAGTGAATTTGCCGGTGGAAAGCTTCGGTCCATATACCAGGTCAAAATCATCATATCTTGCTAGACGGTCGAAATATTCAGCAGCGAAAACAACGTCGGCGTCGGTGAAGAGGAGCCAGGGAGTTTTTGCAACTTCGGCACCAAGCTGTCTAGCCTCGGTAACCGACCCCGGATGTTTCATCACCGATGTTTTTTCTGGCCTATGTGAGGTTATCAAATCCGGTGTGGAATCCTCGCTCGCATCTATAACTATCAGCATTATGGAATGGGGAATCGAATTGAGAAAGGCTAGAATATTATGTGACTCGTTTCGCGTCGGTAAGACTATGGTGATGTCATCCAGTTTTATCGGCATTTATCTTATATTTTAAAAAGGAATAATTAATCCTTATTTAAGCATTGGTTAAAGCAGGGTTAAATTAGATAACCTCTAACTCATTTTACACCTGTAAATTTCCAAGAAATCAAACTAAGAGATTGCTTCACTGAAAAAAGAAAGCGGCTTGCAATTCCGAACGAATGTGAGGAATCTTGTTCGGTTTTGGGGATTCTCCCCTTCTTGTCATTCCCATGAAGCTTGTCCTCGCGTATGGGGGGAGTGGGAATCCAGTCTTTAATTATGGATCCCCGACTGATCCCCCGGTTAAACCGGGAGAAGGGTGAGCACCTTTAGCCCCCATACTTCGATTAAACTCAGTATGAGCGGATGCATGCATCCGCTGGGAATAAAAAGTAAAAAAACCGTTCACACTGAGCGGAGTCGAAGTGTGAACACTTCAAGAAAGCCATCCTTCGATAAACAGATTTAACTTGTAGTGTCATTGTACATCGGGTCGAATACGGACTGTCGAACATATAAAAGTGAAGGGAGTGCTTGTGGATGACTCCCTTCACTGAACCTGTTGGAGGGAAGGAAAGGTACTTGGAGGTACCAGTATAGACCATCATATCAACCAATTATTAATGCCTTATTAAAGGAGAGTAAAAATAGCGTTAAGGCAAATTGACCTTACGTTTACTCCCCACAGCTAGACTCAAAAAATGGGAGTGATAGCCATGTCCGGCTATCACTCACCATGCGCCCACTAAAGGAGAGAAATAGGTAGAATGGAAAATAACAAAATAATTATAAGGGAGAAGCATTAATATCCGATTAAATCTTGATTCAGGCCGGGTTAAGACAAAATATCCTTGATAAACTCGAGGGCAAGTAAGTTTTCACCAAATAAGACTACAAGTTTGTATGTCTTTTTACAAAATTGTTTGTTTTTTGACAAGAATATACCTTCCGATCCGTAATCATTCCTCTGCTCTGCCAGTCCTGCCTTGATAAAATAAGGGCTTTTCTTTTAATTAACTACTATGGCACTAGCATTGCTATCTATCTCCCAAAAATCAAAGGGAATAGGGCATTCCAGTTTGTGTGCGGCATTATTCTCGTGGATAAAGCCCGGTGTGTTTTTTAACAGGAAATTCTTCTCCCGTTTATCCGAAATTAACATTGGGCAGGGATCCTGTATAGTTGTTCAATCAATATAGACTGGTACAAAGAAAGTGGGCTATGTCATGAGTTCCGGCAAAATTCCACGAATGGTGCTGGCCTCAGGTTCAAGGCTATTAACACAAGGAATGCGCAAAATCATCGAGAGCGGAACCAGTCTGGAAGTGGCAGCCGAGGTTTTCAACTCCCGGGAAGTTAAAAGAAGTCTAGACACAATGAGGCCTGAGTTTCTTTTTCTCGACAACAGGACGCCTAATTTGGACATTAATAAGCTACTAGATTTTATGAGCAAAAAAGGTCTCGAGACCAAGGTTATTCTATTTGGCGATGAACATTCGCCGGCATCTAGCCTCTCTAATGTGATATGCATAAACAAGGAAACGGATTCCTCGGAGCTAATAAGGATAATAAATAGCACCGACAAAATTGCGCTAACCAAGACAGCTATCGACCACAACGGAGAAAAACACAATATCACCAGGATGGAAAGGAGAGTGGCAGAGTTGATCGAGGAAGGTTTAACCAATAGAGAAATATCTTATAGACTCTCGATAAGAGAAAAAACGGTAAAAGCCCACATCACCAGCATATTCAAGAAATTAGGTTTTCGTAGTCGATACCAGCTTATGGTGATGAACGGAAGGCAATTGAGACGCATTGCCCGGTGAAAGCCAACACCGGCTGGGTAATTTGATTGCATGGAACATCCCGGGATTGCCCCGATACCGGTGGCATCATTCACGATGAGGTGGCGTTATAATCCGCTAGATAAAGCTATCAAACTAACGCCTCCCATTCTTTCCAGGCCTCTTCCACATTGTGGAAATGGTTAAGGTCACTCCCGTAGGTCTCGGGATTATCCTGCCAACCCCGGAATCTTTCGTACACCATTTTCAGTTTTTTCTTGACTAAATTAGGGTTGATATCCCAATCCGGATTCACCCCAAAGGGATAGAACATCCTATAGAAGATGACTGGTCTGGGCTCCGCCGTGTAGCCAGAGAGTAAACCAGTCCGGACAAGCCCATAGCCCATACCGAAGGCTAAGGCCAGGTCTTCTTCGAGGCCGAGCCTCTCCCCAGCCTTCGAGGCCAGCACGGTTAGAACATCCATGGCTTCGGGCGTTGCATACTCACACTGTGGAAGATTCTTCTGCATGTTAATAATGTCAGAGATAAACCCTTCATGGTAATTCCGCTCGTTAAACCATTTGCAATCTCTCAGGTCATCGAAGTCAAAATCCCCTATGTCCCCGCACATCTCCAAGTAAAACCTTAGATTTTCCCACTCCCTCCCGGCCAGTTGAACGGCTTTATCTATCATAATTACCTCCCACTTTCCAACCACTAAATCGCGTAGCTGGTTTTTTATCTGAACTATAAGAATAGTAAAGCCAGAATGTTAATTTGTGGTGAAAGTGATGTTAGGGTTTAGCTAATTTTTGAGAGATACAAAAAGGTTAACAAAAAATAATACTTCAGCTTCATATTTAGCTGAAACTCTCGGCAATTCTTTCAGTTTTAATAATTTCTTAACACCTTCTTAACATCTCTAATATACAATATTAATTATGAGCAATAACAAACCACAATTAGGAGAAAAATGGATGAATGGAAACGGTATGAAAAGTATCACCGATTTAGAAGAAAGGATTGTTGACTCAAAGAAGAGATATTCCAAATTCCTTGAAGAGAGGGAGAGAAGAAGAAAAAGGGAACACGACGTGCACTTTTCGAAGAAGGATCAACAAATCCTGATAAAATCGTTTGTCATAGCCGGGGTCATAGAGAACGGCTTGAGAAAAATTTTTGTAAACATACTTTGAACTTAGCTTTAGCACCTTGAGAAATTACTAAAATTAAGGGTGACCATCTCGGTCGCCCCTAACTTTAGGGAAGCTAGATAAAATCATACTTGAGTTTCTAGCCCGATTATCCCTCTTTCCAGTTTTACAAGCCTTTCCATGAACATTTCCAGTTCTTTTTCCGCGCTCTCCTCTTCATAGCAAATCGATAATATGGCCGGATAAAGCGGCTGGGGTAAATAGGCAATTATGTTAAAAACCCTCATCCTTTGCCCCTCCATCTCCGTGTTCTGCTCCTCTATGGCAAATCCGATTATATGACTCAAAGATAGGTATCTTCCGCTTCTAGTCCTGACAAATATCATTTAATCCTCCTCATAAACCTCGACATATACATCATAGATGCCGAATTTCTCCTTTAAAACTGTCTTGAACGACCTTATTTTCTCCCGGTCATAAAACCTCCCGTCTGTCCTTATCTTGACCGCCATTATGGTTTTCTCCGGGACGAGCGCCCAAAGGTGTAACTCCTTTACCTTTTTGGCATGGTCAAAGTTTTCATATATAAACCTCTCCACCTTTTCCACATCCACGCCGGTGGGAATGCCCTCCATCAATATATGAATGCTGTCCTTCAGCAAATAATAGGTAGGGTATGCTACCAGAAGCCCTATTACAATGCTGGCTACGGCATCTGCCACGTATAAACCGGTGAACTTGATTACGAGACAAGATGCGATTACTCCGACCGAGCCCAGTGCATCGTTCAGGATGAATAAGAAAGCTCCCCTTACGCTGATATCCTTCGAATGTTCGTAGAGCTTGAATACCCCGTACCCGTTTACCAAGAGTCCAACTAATGCAATAATAAGAACCTTATCGAAATCTAAAACCTCTGGATGGGTGATTCTACGATACGCATCGGTCAGGACATAAAACAACATGAACCCGACCAGGATTCCGTTGAATAGGCCGGAAATAACCTTAGCCCGCTCATAACCGAACGTTTTGTTCTTATCTGGAGGCCTCTGGCTTAGTCTTTTAGCGTATATGGCGATCAACTGGCCTACCAGGTTGATGGCCATAAAGGCGGCATCGGTAACCAGGGCCAGGCTGTTGTAGTAAAGCCCGCCTATCAGCTCTATAAAGAAATAGAAAAGGGTGATTATAAAAACAAGGCCTGAACTGCTCAACTCTTATGTTATGTATAAGCTTTAATTATTCACAAGTTTATACGGAATGTTACTTGGTAGACTTTTTCTTCTGCTTAGTTTCCTCTGTTAATGCTTTTTTTGCACCCTCGACTGCCCCGAGCGCGGTGTATTGGGCCACCTTTAGAGCCTTTTCTACGACATCTGAAGCGGCCTTTATGATCTCCGAAGAGGTATCGCTTATTCTCTTTGCCGCCTCCATGGGTAGCTTGGAAAAATCTCCTTTCCGAGCCATCCCCAATTTCGCTCGGAGCTCCTCGAGGTCTTTCTTTATTTCATCAAGATGCTCCTGTACTTTATTTTCTCCAGCCGAATCCTTCTTAGATTTTCTAGGCATTATAATTACCTCCCCGATTCTTTGGTCTACTATATTTCTTTTATATGCTCCCCGGTGTTATTCCAAAGCGGTTTTATCGCGTTCACCCCCATCAAAACGGTTACCCCGTTATTGATTACCGTCGACACAACCGGGGAAAATACGCCCCCGACCGCTCCGATCATACCGATAGTGTTTGCCACCTTATTAATTCCGTAGTTCTGTTTTATATTCCGAAGGGCGATGTCCGATATCTTTATAGCCTCTATCAGGTAGCGCAAATCGTTGTTTATGACCACATCCGCCACCTCTATGGCTATATCTGCCCCGCTGTTTATGGAGATTCCAATATCCGATACCGATAAGGCAGGAGAATCGTTAACCCCGTCTCCCAGGAATCCCACGGTTCTTCCTTCCTTCTTGAGAGTCTTAATTATCTTGGCTTTTTCGTCTGGAAAGGCCCGGGCATGATATTTTTGGATCCCCAATTTCCTGGCCACTATTTCAGCGGCGCCTTCGTTATCTCCGGTGCACAAAATAACCTCCCTTCCCAGCTTATGGAGTGTTTCGACCACCTTTTTAGATTCGGGGCGGAGCGGATCGGCAAATCCAATCAGGGCAATAATCCTTCCATCCTCTACCAGGTAGAGCACGGACTCACCCCTTTCGTGAAGCTTGTTGACGTCCGAGGCAATTTCTCTCTGAATCTTCATTTTCTCTTTTTCCATGAACTTGGTGCTGCCGATGAGGAAGTTATTTCCATTAAGATGGGCCTCAACGCCAAGCCCCCGGTGATACTTGGATTCCCTCCTGGGAAGAAGCTCAAGACCGCGCTCAATAGCCCTCTGAACTATAGATTTAGCAACAGGGTGGGTGAGTCTTTGCTCGAGGGATGCTGCATACCTCAAAGCCTCTTCTTCGGAAACAGAGTAGGGTATTATTTCGGTTATCTCCGGCAGCCCGACGGTGAGCGTGCCGGTTTTGTCGAACACGATGGTGTCGACGTTATGGAGGATTTCCAGGTGTCTTCCGCTTTTAAATAGTATTCCTCTTTTTGCGGCCAGGGCCATGTGGGACATTATCGCCGCCGGGGTCGATACATGGATTCCGGTGTGGTAATCGAAGGTCAGGGTAGATACGGTTCTATTCAGGTTCCTGGTTAATGCATAAAGGCCCCCCGAGGTTATGAGTGTGGGGATTACGAACTTATTGGCCAGCTCCTCCGCGGTTTTTTGAGTCTCTATAGGTTCGTTGATGCTTTCCTGTATTATGCTCACGATCCTGGCGATAGCCGTTTCGTCGCCCAATTTATCGGCGATGATGTATAGCTTCCCGTCCTCTATGAAAGTCCCGGCGTATACCCTATCCCCCTTTGTCTTTAGTGCCGGGTTAGACTCTCCGGTCAAGGATGCCTGGTTTACCAGCGCCTCTCCATCATACACTTCCCCGTCTATAGAGATTTTTTCCCCGGTGTAGGCCACCACCCTATCGCCCCTCTTTATCTCATCTATGGGCACTTCCACTGCATTGCCATCTTCCCTAACCAGCCAGGCCTTTTCATCCTCGTAGCTTAACAGCTTCTCGATCTCTTTACGTGCCGCCCCCTGGGTCTTTTCTTCTATCAGGTCGCCCAGGGATAGAAGCCATACCATCAGCATCGAGGGTAACGAGCTGCCCCTCAAAGTAGCCAGGGCCAGTGCGGAGGAATCGAGGAGGTGAACGTCTATTTTCTTATTCTTGATCGAATTAATCGCCTTCTTGAAAACCGGCATGGCCAACAGCAACGTCAAGCCGGTAAGAAAAAAAGACGGAAGCGGAATGCGTAAAAGAAAAGGCAGGAGACCCAGTGTGCTGGAGACGAACCAGCCTTTGGTGCTTCCTTCTTCCTTCACCCTTTTTCCGTTCCCGTTCTCCACCAGGGACAATACCTGCATGATGAGATCGGGTGATGCATTGTTAAGCTCCTCGAAGAACTCTTCGAGGCTAAACTTTTTACTGTCAAACTCCAGGGTCAGACTGCCCGTTTTCTTGTTGACCTTAACCCTCTCCACGCCCTCTCTCCGGAGGAAAAAGGCTCTTACCGTGTCCTCGGAGACATCTACGTATTTTAAAAAAAGGCTTTTGACCTGAAGCCTTCCTGGTAATAAGCTCTTTATGCTGTAAGGAATTGGCATTTGGCCCTGCTTATTTTTTACCTTTTTTCTCTTCTTCGGTCTCTACCAGAGCCAGTTTTCTGCTTTCTATAGCCTTCACCGCCGCCTCTATCTCCTTCTGCATGCTTTCCAGTTTTCTCTCTTCCTCGACCTTGTGCACGATATAAAAGCCGACCAGTCCTACGCCAAAGCCCAAAACAAAGGAAAAAGGATTAGAGCAAAATATTCTTCCTAACATGTTCATGGCAATTTCCCCCTTTTATAATGCAGCCTTGATTTTTTGAAGCACTTCCTGTTGTCTTTGGAGAATCTCCAGCTTCTTTTCCACGTCGAGCTTGTACAGGTGTTTTGCCTCTGCGGTGACATCCTGCCAAAACTCCTGGCCCTCGGCTATGGAAGTACCTAGCCAGTCCTTGAAGGATATTACCTCCTTGGTAACCCCTACCAAAATAGGCTTATTCTGCTTGAGAAGCTTGCTCAACAACATAACCCCGGCTACCGCTCCGATTCCGGCAAGGAAATACCTTGAGGCTATGCATTCCCCCACCGCCTCGCTTATTGCCTCGAGTCCCAAAATCTTCATGCCAGCACCTCCTTGTTTTATTAACGAAACTTTGCCTTTATATATTTATTCACGATCATAGAACTTATACCGAATTGTAAGAACCCAACCTTGGTCCCGAGTACACCCATGAGCCATAAAGCCTTTGTTATAGGGTTGGTTAAAAGCGGAGCTACATAAGAAGAAATATCATCCTTTGATAATTTAGGTTCGGGCTCCTTAGATATCATATTTCCTATTATGTACCCAAAAGGAGAATCGGGTGCGTATTTAACCAAAACAGTTAAGCTATTACCGTTAGACTCCAGGTCCTTCAACCCGGAAATATTCCGCATATTTTTTATGAAAGAATTTTTCTCATGTAAATCCGAGAATTTTAGCCTTGTCCTCCCCTCTATGTGTGATACCAGGTACATCATGCCCGCTCCTCCAGCGTGTCAATCAGTAAAAATACATGGAAGAGCTCCTCGGCGATGTTTTTATATATCTCGCCGACCTTCATCAGGCTCAGGACCTCTTTTAAGTTATCCCAATCCTGCATCAAAAACGTCAGGAGTACCCTTTTATGCTGCTCTTCCAGTAATTCAATGGTTCTCAAATCCGATTCCAGCCTATCCATGCCGGTCGATTTTTCGTTGTAATAAATGAGAGATTTGATGTTGTCGAGCAATATATCCACCATGCTGGGAATGTCGAGCTCCCGATAGCAGGGTCTATAGCTCTTTATTTCTTCGAGAAGCTGGACGGTGGCTTGTAGCTTGGCAGTGATTTTTTTGAGCGATTTTAGGACAGCCAGATTTCTTGAATCTCCGCTCTCTTTAGAGCGCTGTATGGCTTTATCCAATTTTTGATTCAAGCTGTATATGTTGCTCCTCATGTATAAAATTTCTTCTTCTGCTCTTTTGTTCACATAACTTTTCGAAGCCAGAATCAAGCTTTCCATATCTCTTTCTATGGAGGATATGTCTAGTGAAAGGTCTTCCATGTCCCAATCTCCTTGTTTATTTTCTATATGGCGGCGGCCCTTGGAAGGATTTTCTATGGTAAATGTCTATTGTTAAGAAATTATTAAGATAATGTTAAGGGCATATTTACGAGAAATTCTAAACTGAATTAAATCTCACAAAGAGCAGTATTCACATAGTTACTCGGACAGGAAGATGTCTTAACTTGACTGCATTTCATTGTTTATGGGATAATATTTGTAAGTAAGCTAAATAAAGTGGGCCAATGCCTTACTAATTAGAAAGTGATTCTAATTAGTAATAATTCTTTCATTTATTTATAACGATTGAGAGGGGGTGAAAACAATGAGGGAAGAACTCGACCTAAGGGAAGACTTGAATATGTTGAGACAGGACGTCTCCAAGCTAGGCTCAGACCTAACGGAACTGGCTCATAAGCTATTGGATGTGGGAAGGTCCGAAACAATAGACGCCAAGGAAAAGTTCTTAGAGCAGGGAAGAAAAACCAGGGAGGCCGTGGAAAAAAAGATAGAAGAAAGACCAATCATAGTAATACTAGCCGCTTTCATACTGGGGTTTGTCCTGGGCAAGCTTTTAGAGCGTAAATAGTCTCGATTGATTTGTTTAAGTTATTTATGAGTTCACTCAAAGGGGTACTCTACGTGAGGCTTGTTAGTTTGGGAACAGCTATCGTGATTATAGTTCTGGTCTTTGCCCTGACACTGGTTGGACTAGGATTTCTCATTTGGTCTCTTTATCTTTATCTGGCCACCATCCTGAGCCCGCCATCTGCCGCCTTGGTCAGCGGACTGCTAATTATAGTCGTCTCGCTGTGCCTGGTGTTGTGCGTAAAAATTATGATGACACGCACGATAAGTCGGAAAAGTGCCAGTGCTGACCTACTATCATCCTGGTTGCATAATTATCCCATGGAAACCCTGTTAGCTACAATCGCCGCCGGGCTTTTGGTCGGTGTTTCCTCCGACGTGCGCCGGTCGATAGCAGAGAGCGCCCTATGGCTTCTAAAACAAAACACCTCCTTAAAAGACTCGACGGATAAAGCAAAGGAAACTCCCTTTTAGTATGATTTGTCGAGCTTCTTATTATTCGCTAAACCTCTCCGAAGGCTTTAGATAACTCAACTTGAGCGGCGATTCAGGATAAAAAGCCTTAGCTCGATCGCCCAGGTTTTTCGCTTGAATTAAAACCTTAAACCTATCCCCCATCAGTCCGGGGAGAAATAGGTTCTTTATAGCTATTCTGGTTTTCTCAAGGTTGAAAAAGCTCAAACAGACTAGAAATGCTAACCTTGAGCTAGTCTTTAATTCTTTAAACCAAGAATCTTAAAAATCGGGAACAAATCATGTAAATTGACTGTCTAAGTACATGAGGGAAAGTGACCAGATAACTACAGACGAAGATCTGAGACTAGTATCTCTATGTCAAAAAGGCGATTTGGGCGCTTTTGAGGAATTGGTGCGGAAGCATGAAAGGAAAATGCTGAATATCGCCTTCAGGATGATTGGGAGCTATGAAGAAGCCTGTGACATTGTTCAAGATGCCTTTATTTCTGCTTATAAAAATATAAGGAGCTTTAAGGGAATGTCTAAATTTTCTACGTGGCTTTCCACCATAGTGATTAATCTTTCAAAAAAACGCCTAGAACAGCTAAGGACTCAGCGTCGTCGGGAACCCGTGTCAATTGATGAGCCTATTAATGCAGAAGCTAACCGGACGAGAGTCGAATCTCCGTCGGATAATTTTGCTGCCGATGAGGTTCTCCAGAAAAAGGAAATTCAGGAAAAGGTACAATTATGTTTAGACCGTCTTGATAACGAATTTAGAGAAGTAGTTATTCTGAGAGACGTGCAGGGATTCTCATATGAAGATATATGCAGTACTCTTAAAATCGCAGAAGGCACGGTTAAATCCAGGCTTTTCCGGGGAAGAGTGCTTTTGAAGAACTGTTTAAAGAGATTCGTGGGAGTTTTATAGATGAAAGATCGTCTTAGCAAGGAAGAAAAGCTTGCAGCTTACATAGAAGGCACTCTTTCTAAAGAAGAAAGGTTGTATATTGAAGAACAACTAAAAGAATCTGAGGAAATGAGGGAATCTCTTTCCGACCTAAGAAAAACCATCCATCTTTTAAATAGCCTCGAGGAAGTAGAAACGCCTAACTGGTTTACAGAGAAGATAATTTCAAAGGTAAGAGAGGAGGCAGAACAAAAAAAGGGAATACTTGAACGATTATTCTTCCCACTTCATATAAAACTACCAATTGAGGTTTTAGCCACAGTTTTTTTAGTAGTTGTCTCTATTTTTATATACAAAGCCTATCAGCCAGAACCCGATAGAATCCGCTCTACTCAGCCCGGTGAACAGCCTCAGATTGAGCAGGTTTGGGGGGATATTAGAATAAGCATTAATACCAAGGATATTGATAGTGCCAATGCTGAGGTTCAGACGGCTATAACAGATATTGGAGGGGTAGTGTTAAGAAAGCAATCTTTTGAGAACAAAAATGTCCTTTTTGTGCTGCTTGATTTAAAAAAACTAAACGAGTTACGTGAAAGATTAAAGCCAATTGGAGAAGTTGAGGAAGAAGGAGATTTAAGCACAGTTAAAGGACACATAAAAGTGAAAATACAGATTGTGAAAGAATAGTCTTTAGATTTGTAATTATTTTCCTGTAATAACCATATAATAATATGCTTCCTTACGATTTTAACTCTTTTATTTTATCCATTACTTCTTTTGAAAGGTTTAAAAACATACCTTTTAGTTCTTCAACTTTTACCTCAATTAGCATCTCAACTGGCCATCTATTTATATCATCTGGGAAATCTCTCGTCTTTTCTAATGCGATGGCAAGCCAATATAAATCAAACCCAGGATCTTTCTTAGGAGCTAATCTAGTCAGTGCCCAAAAGTCCTCTCTTTTCAATATAAAGAACAAGTCTACTGCATCTCTCGGCTCTACCCTACCGAAAAAAGCAAGGAATTTGTCTACTATCAGGTCTTTATAATCGTTCACCCTGACCCCAAGATTTGAATCTACTGGGTTTTCGAACCTAAATGGCGAATCGTAGGCTAGTTGCACTTTAATTATTGTCTCTATTTTACCAACCTCAAATTCTGCAAATGTCTCAAATCTGCGAACTAGATTCACAGAAAATTTCTTTTTCAATTCCTCCTCAACAACTCGAGAAAATGGTAGGATGAGCCCTTTTTCTGCGGTAAAAAGATCTAGGTCAAATGATTTCCTATGCCCTATATAGAACTCAGACAAAGCGGTGCCGCCGGTGAGATAAAAATGTTGAGAATCCGTGATATTAGAAAAAAAAAGTAAAACCTCTTTTTGGAGATCGCTTATAATTCCTTTACCTTCTAGCATTAAGATAATCGTTCCATAACCTTTTTATGTGCAAGGGCAAATCTAGTTCGGGAAGTAATCTCTCTATTTCCTCCCAGTCAAGCGAGGCGACATCCTCTGCTCTTCCATAAGTCAGGACCTGCTTGATATACCACTTCCTTTGGAATGGATCATTCGAATCAATCTCATTTTTTGACCAGACAATATATTTTTTGGGACGCATTTTTACCTTGATTTATTATAAGGTATTATGCATCTTCCGCAATTAGCTGTAGTAATCTACTGTAGATATCTACCAGCCCAATGGATTACTAACTGCTCGGGGTGACGTTTATTATATGCGAGCTAGTTAAGTACGATGTCGTTTCCATTCCAACAAGTCCGTGTCGAATCTCTACACCTTCATGACAGTGTTGACACTTCGCATTTCGCTCTTTCCCAACAAAAGTTAACTCCTTAGCATTACTAAGGTGTTAACTTTCTTGTTTTGTTCAGTAATTCTGCGCCACTTTGCCTTAAAAAATTCGGGAACATTTCTGGAGCTAGCCATGTCTAATACACTAAAACGATTTAAAAGGAGGCAATAAAATGACAATAACAATTGCTCCTTTCAAAGTTAACCCAAGCTGTAACTACTTAGCTTCTCGGGTCAGACACGAAGAAGAAGCACACCTTGAAAATAATCATCCACCTATTACCTATTGGGGAATCTATCTTGACGATAAGTACATATCCTACACCTCAAGCAAAGACCTGGCTGAGAAAACAAAGATATGGATGGAGAAATGGTTGGGTGACATATATTAAAGTCGTTGGCCATTAGTCTCTAGCCGTTCGACTAATCTAAAAACGCATGACTAACGAATATGGACTTCAACTATGGAGGATAAAAATGAAGGCTTTTGAATTTGTAGCATTCGATTCCTCAGGCAAGAAGAAATTGGGGGCGGTAAGGGCTAGTAGCCTATCGGGAGCCAAGAGGAAAATACAACGGAAAGGATTTTATTTAGCTTCTATAAAAATCCAGGATCCTTCGGTCTCTCCTGAGCAAAACTCTTTCTCATTTTTTAAAGATTTAAAAAAATTCTTATTTTCTAAAGAGAAAATCAATCTTTGATGAAAAAGAGGTGATGTTCTTTGATTGTATTGAGCCATCTTCAGTAACGCACAAGGCAACTTAATCCAGGCTAAAAATACAAGAAAAGGAGGAAATTAAGATGTTAGGAATATCAAATTTAATGTCATGGCTAAAGCTAAGTGAGAAAAAGGTAAGGAAGCTTGCAGCAATTGCTATCGCTCTAGCGCTGGTGGTCTTTGCCCTTCCTACAGCCACTCAAGCCGGAGCAGATGTTTACCATTACAGCTTTAAGGGTCAGACCGCTGTAGCCTATTTCTATAGTGGGGACGAGTGTAGCTTTACCGCTGCTTATGTCTTCATGAGCGACGGTCGGATCAAAGCTAAAGGTAAGCCAGAAGTACAATCTGCGGCTTATATTACTGTAGTACAGTATGACTACTGTGCGGGAACATATCTATACGCCGACGGCTATTCTGAGTTGGCAGGAAAGGATTTTCAGATCAATAAAAAGCTTATCTCAGCAACGGTGGATACGACGATTGAGGTCTATGATTACTACACCGGAAATTCTTTCCCAGTAAACGTCAGCATCAACTGGACAGGTTCTGGTGATATCTACTCCGGTAAATACCATAGTCACTTCCAAGGCTTCGGCTATAGTAGCAACTACCGCTCAAATGGCAGCTCCCGTTACGCTGAGGCATCGGGCACAGTGTCTGACGGTACAACTAATTTCACGCCAGAACCTTCCTCTTACGCCTATATGGATTCTGCTAGCTATGGCTCCGTGGACATATACAAATAACTGAGAAAGTATGTTTGGGAGCATAGAGTCAGTAAAGATACAGTGCTCCCATCTAGGTTTTGGGCGGGGCTTCCATGCGCCGTCCTTCTGAGCTAAAACCCCTTGCAAAGTTGGTGGCTTTGTAAGAGGAAAATAAATACCACTAGGAGGAATGTCATGATAAGTAGTATGAATTATCGACAAAACATAATTGCAGTATTGGTTGGAGTTGCTTTAGGAGTCATGATGCTGGCAACAACGGCGTGTGACAATGCTAGTGGCAAACAAAGCGTGGAAGTCTTTCCCCCTAACTCCAACCCATTCGGAAAGAAGTATAGTGAGTGGAGCACTGAATGGTGGCAGTACGTACTTTCCATACCTCCATCTGAAAACCCACTCCTCGATGAAACTGGTGAGAAATGCGTCGTGGGACAGCACGGTCCGGTGTGGTTCCTTGCAGGTACATTTTTCGGAGGTGAGACCATGCGCGCATGTTCTATACCAGAAGGAACGGCTCTTTTTTTTCCGGTCATAAACAGCGCCTTTATTGACACACCCAATGTGTGCGGGCAGGGTCCGGAAAGAACTCCATTAGATGAGATGCGTGCTCTCACCGCTGAATTTATAGACGGTGCGACCAACTTGCTAGTTGAAGTCGACGGTAACCCTATACCGAGTTTAGGGAAAAGATTTCGTATTAAGTCCGAGGTCTTCAATGTTGCACTTCCAGAGGACAATCTGTTTGACCCGTTTTGTGAAGACTTTGGAGGAGTTCCAGCCGGTATATACTCTCCTTCAGTAGATGATGGATTTTACGTTATGCTCAAGCCTCTGGATGCAGGAGAACATACTCTTCGCATTCATGCAGAAAACCCAGACCAGGATTTCTTTTTAGACGTTACATATAATCTCACTGTAGTACCGGTGGAACTAGAATGAAGGGATGTTGGCAGAATGAAAACCTTTGATGGGTCAAACTTTGAGAGCAAGGTTTTAGCGCTACAAAGAATATCACTATTACACCTGAGTATTAATGATTTCGGACCAGGGGAATCCCAAAAGTCCCCTGGTTCTCAAACCCGTTCAACTCAAATAGTTAATAGGTTTCGTAATCTTGATTGCACTCTTTTCAGATTACATTTGCCCCGCAGTCCAAAACTGAAGTGATATCGTTTGATTGTATGGAAGATTTTTTAAGAATCTCGAGGCCAAATTGACTCAAACTAAAAGACAAGGTAGATCAAAGCCATGGTCAAAAATAAAAATTAACAAAAAAGTGGACTAACAGACAGTATAACGAAAGGAGGAAAGAGCAATGAACAAGGTCAGAGATAAAATAAGGGAAATCAAGTTCAAAAAAATTATACCGGGATGCATTCTCAGCCTTATTATGATGGTAGCCATTTGTAGTTTGGACACTACAGAGATAATCAGCCGTATTTGGCTTGCCAACAACTACTGGCAACAGCATATTCAACCCGTCACTCTGAGTAATAGCAGAGCGGCTGAGAATCAATCTGCTGACTCCGAATTCAGGCAGAAAATAAACAAGCTAAACATTCCTTTCATTGCCAATCAGGGTCAGACTGATGAAAGGATAAAATTCTATACTACTACATTCTGGGGAACAGTATTTGTCACAAATGACGGACAGATTATTCATTCCCTCCTAAAAGTTAAGGGAAAGAAATCCGCAAAGGGATTGTCTCTAAAAGAAGAGTTTATAGGCGGAATGGTTCATGAGGTAAAAGGAGAGAAGCAAGCGGTAACAAGGGTTAATTACTTTAAGGGGAGAGACAAATCAAAATGGGAAAACAATATTCCGGCATTCGACCTTATCAGTCTTGGAGAGGTGTATAATGGAGTGGAGATAAAGCTAAAGGCTTATGGGAATAATGTTGAGAAGCTCTTTTTTGTCGAGTCAGGAGCGGATCCAGAGATGATAAAAGTAAAGCTCAGCGGCGGGAAATTAAATGTGAACAACAACGGGGAGCTTGAGGTAGAGACCGATCTTGGGACAGTTAAATTCACGAAGCCTGTGGCATATCAGGAAGATGATTCGACTGGACACACCACGAACAGCAAAAAGAAGGAATTTGTTGAAGTTGCCTATGTTGTTAATGGAGATGAGTACGGTTTTAGTTTAGGAAAATATGACAGGGGAAAAGTGCTAGTGATAGACCCAATCCTTGCCGCCACATTCCTAGGAGGAGAGGCTGGTGATTTTGGTAACGCCATTGCCCTTGACGGTGAGGGTAATGTATACATAGCGGGTTCGACGGCAGGAGAGTTCTCGGGTGTAGATGAGGGATCCGCCGATAGCATAGTTGAATCCACCGAAGGCTTTGTAGCGAAGCTGGATTCAGATCTTAGTACAATCCTGGCAGCGACATTTTTGGGAGGAAGTAGTTTTGATAGCGCTTCTGCCATGGTGCTCGACGACGAAGGTAATGTATATGTGGCTGGTGATACATTCTCATCAGATTTTCCGGGCATAAATGAAGAATCTGCCGATAGCGAATTTGGCGGATCACTTGAAGCCTTTGTAGTCAAGCTGGATTCAGACCTAAGTACAATTCTTTCAGCTACATTCCTAGGAGGGAGTGATTTTGAAGAATTGGAGAATGCCCTCACCATTGATGACATGAATAATGTATATGTGGCCGGTCGTACGGGATCACCAGATTTTCCAGGTGTAAGTGAAGGGTCATCTGACAATACATTTGAATTTGCTGAAGACTTTATAGTGAAGCTGAATTCGGACCTGGGCACAATCATTGCAGCCACTTTCCTGGGTGGGAGTTCCGACGAAGTCATCTTTGCCGTCGCCCTCGACGATACCGGTAATATATATGTGGCCGGTCAGACAGACTCTTCGGATTTCCCAGGTATCAACGCTGGATCTGCCGATAGCATATTTGAATCCCGTGAAGCCTTTATATCGAAACTAGATCCAGACCTAAGCGAAATCATTTCAGCTACATTTCTTGGCGGAAGTAATGGTATCGAGGGTGCTTCTGCCATCAGCCCTGACGGAATGGGTAACGTGTATGTAGCCGGTTTTACAAACTCTTCGGACTTCCCAGGTATAGATGACGAGTCTGCCGATGATGAATTTGGGGGAGCGACGGAAGCCTTTGTAGCAAAACTAGATTCTGACCTAAGTGAAATCCTTTCAGCTACATTCCTGGGAGGGAGTGGAGGAAACGGTGGCGAAACCGATGACGTCGCTAATGCGCTCGTCCTTGATGGGATGAGTAATATATACGTGGCTGGTCAAACAGAATCATCAGATTTTCCAGGTGTTAACACTGGGTCTGCAGATAGCGCATTTACAGGAGATAGAGAGGCCTTTGTAGCCAAGCTGGATTCGGACCTCGGTATGGTTCTTGCAGCCACCTTTCTGGGAGGGACAGACGAGGATTTAGAGTCGGTCACTTCTATTGCGCTTGACGACACCGGTAACGTATACGTCGCAGGCAATACAAACTCATCAGACTTTCCGGGCATAGATGAGGAATCTGCCGATAGTATCCGTGAAGACTCGGAAGCTTTTGTAGCAAAGCTTGACCCCAATCTTTCTCAAGGAGTGGCTAACGCGGACTTATCTGTTACCAAATCTGACTCTCCCGATCCAGTGACACAGGGAAATGATTTGATCTATACGATCACTGTCACCAATAACGGGCCGGATACAGCTACAGACGTAATTCTCATCGATACCCTGCCCTCGGGTGTAACTGTGGTCTCGGCTTCAGCAGGCTGCACGGAAGATAACAGTACTATCACCTGCCGCTTGACTCCTCAGATGGCTAAAGATGATAGTGCTACGGTGACAATTGTTGTAACCCCCATAGATGCAGGGGAGATAACTAATACAGCAAGCGTGACTGGTAATGAATCTGACCCCGATATCACCAATAACATGGCCACAACTACGACAACTGTCGAAGGAGAAGGTGGTGATAATGGCAATGGATGTGCAATCGGAGGACCTTACCAAGCTGGAACAGCCATGGCCAATGTTCTTATTGCCCTAATTCCTACGTTTGTAATCGGCATCAGGATGCTAAGAAGAAGAAAGTAAAGTAGAGGATTTATGATTTGGCACCAGGGGTCTTTTATAAGCTCCTGGTTGCCATACCTTGATTGAGTCAGTTAATTAATTGGAATTTTTGAAATTTTTGCTTATACCTTTTTATAGAAGATAACGTTTTACTGGCAGTTTGGATCATCGACTATAAAAGGACGAAGTTAATGGAACAGTCCCGTTTTGTGAGTGTAGCTGGTTTTCAAAATTTAGGCAGTCTTTAAAATTTTCTATTGAATTTGTTCTTTGATTTGCCCTATAATCGTCATAGACGGTCAAAAAAAGAAGGAGGGTAAGCTGGGGAAGACCACTTCATCGAGAGCCTGGATCTATTATCCGCATACTCATTAAGAAATCTTCTAATTCTCTCCCTGCCAATGTCTTTCCAATAATAAAGGCCAAATATAGAGAAAAAAAGGGAAGCTGGGTCTTACGTAAAAATTCCTTCTGCTTTCTATGCGTAGGTTACCGCAGAAAAAAGGAGGATTCAGATGAAATATCCTTTGGCTAAAATTAAAGCCAGGTTTCACAAAACTAAGTTAGCCCTTTTATGTTTTATAGTCACCTCTTGTGCCGCGGGAGGGCTCCTGGCATTGCTTTTATCCGGGGGGTCCGGTGGGTTGCCCATCGTCCCAGCACTCATTCTACCGGGCGGTAGACAATTGGTAGTAACATCCAGTCACCCACTAGTGAGGTTCTTTTCTGAGCCCCAGGTAGCCGCGGCAACACCGGATAATTCTAAGGTTTACGTTACTAATCTAAGGAGAGACACAGTATCTGTGATAGACGTCTTAACAGATAGGGTTATCACTGAGTTACCGGTGGGGAGAGCACCTTCGGCTATCGCTATAACACCAGATGGCTCTAAAGCCTATATAAGTAATGTTGGGGCCCTTCCGTCCGAGCCAGGAAAAACTGTGTCGGTGATAGATATAAAAACAGACACAGTTATTGCTACTGTCACTGTTGGGCTTCTTCCAGCAACTGTGGCAATAACCCCAGACAGCTCTAAGGTTTATGTGGCCAACACAAGCAGTTTTTCGGTGTCAGTGATAGATGTGGCACTTGATGAAGTTATTGCTACGATAACCGTTGGATTTGACCCTGTTGATATAGCAATAACGCCAGATGGCTCTAAGGCTTATGTGACTAATCTATTAAGTAATTCAGTCTCGGTGATAGATGTATCAAAGGACGCCGTTATCGAAACAATCGCTGTTGGCAACATACCAATAGCTATAGGAATAACGCCTGATAGTTCTAAGGTATACATAGGTAATTGCAGTTGCGGTGTAGCTGTGCTGGACAAACCCGACACTCTATCAGTAATAAACGTATCAACGGATGAAGTTATCGCCACAATTCCTGTTGGATTTGGACCTCTTGGTCTGGCAATAACACCAGACGGTTCTAAGGTTTATGTTCCTAATTCTAATAGCAGTACTATATCAGTAATAAACATCGTAACGGACAAAGTTATTGCTACAGTCCCTATCGGGGCCGGGCCTGTGGCCGTGGCAATAACTCCGGATGACTCTAAGGTTTACGTAGGTAATCTGGACAGCATTAACGAGGTTTTCGGTGGTTTGGGTGCTCTTAGTGACCCAAGCAAGACAGTATCAGTAATAGATGCAGCGGCAAACAAAGTTATTGCAACAATCACTGTTGGAAATAGACCCTTTGGAATCGCAGTAAGACATGATGGAACCAAGGCCTATGTGGCTAATTATTTGAGCGGAACGGTATCAGTAATAGATGTATCAACAGACTCGGTTATCGCTACGATACCCATTAAAGTCGAAAGTGAAGTTTTAAGCAGCGAGTTGGGGATTGATTAAAGTTTTGTTGAAAGATATTTAGCAATTTGAGTTGGAACATGCCAACGGAAAGGCCAAAACGTTATAAAGCAAGGGGGGAGGAGTTATGAAAAAATCAAATTTGTTAAACATAAGGTATAAGAGAGCTTTCATTATAGTTTCTGTCTTATTGCTTCTTCTCTTTGGGTTAGGTTGTAGTGGAGGTGGTGGAAACAAAGAGGCATCACCCCCCACAACAACACCTACACCACCTGCTACTTCTAGCGATCGTAAAATATTTGTTGCCCATGTTTTCGGAAACAAAATCACTGTTTTTGATGCTGATGATAGCGGGAATGTCGCTCCGATAAGAAGCATTGGGTCAAATACAGAGCTGTTTACCCCATCAGGAATCTTTGTAGATACAGAAAATAATGAGATATTCGTAACTAACTTTGAAAATGACACAATCACCGTATATAGGAGAACAGATACGGGGGATGTTTCTCCTTTAAGATTCATAGGAGGGCCAAATACTGGGCTTTTTGGACCAGTGAGAATATTTGTCGACACAAAAAATGATGAGATATTTGTAGTCAATTTGGTCATTGTACCGGGTGAGGACCTGATCGAAGTCCTTAGTTCAATAACAGTATACGGAATGACAGATGAAGGTAATGTCTCTCCTAGAAGAATCATAGCAGGTCCAAACACTGGGTACGTTATACCGGTTGGAATATTTGTAGACTTAATAAATGAAGAAATACTGGTAGCTAACCAAGCGATTAATAATGGAATCCTGGTATACCCGAGAACTGCTAATGGGGATGTTCCCCCTTTAATGATTTTAAATATATCAGACCTAACTGATGAAGGGATTCCTTTTCTCCCGACATCAATTTATTTAGATACAGTGAATAATGAGATATTTGTAGCTAACGGAGATGATATTAACATCCCAGGAGAAATCACAGTATATGAAAGAACAGATTCAGGAGACGTTCCACCTTTAAGGATTATATCAGGAGAAAATACAGGACTTTTCCGTCCTCTTGGAATCTTCACGGATGCACAACATGATGAGATATTTGTAACTAACCCTTTCGATGACACAGTCACAATATACGGAAGAACGGACAACGGAAATATTACTCCCAAAAGAACCATAGAAGGACCGAATACCGAGCTTTTTGCTCCGATAGGAATATTTGTAGATATAGAGAACGATGAAATATTCGTAGCTAACGGTGCTGCTAGAATCACGGTTTATAGAAGAACAGATGAAGGAAATGTTAACCCCCTAAGAACTATAGAAGGACCGAATACCGAACTGGCTATACCATGGGGGATATTTGTAGCTGAATCACCATAAAGGATATATATTCACAACAATGACATATATACGTCCTCGGATTAAAGCTAGGTCTTTTAGAATTAAGCTAGTCCTTTTATGCTTTATTATTACCCTTTGTACAGTAGTTTCTTTATTTAAGTTATTCGGCAGTTCAAATTTATCTCACGTTGTACCTATAGCTTCTACTTTGCTCGGTGCTTCTTGTGCAGCAGTTTCATTGCTGGGGCTATCAAGTGTGGCAAATTTACTGCCCCTTATCCCACCACTCCCCCTCCCGACCCCGTCACCTACTCCTTCTTCCTTAGCATTGTTACGTGAGGCCGTTATGCTTCCTTTCGATTCCGACTTGAAAGCTATCGCCGTATCTCCAGATGGCTCCAAGCTCTATGCGGCTGATGGTCTTAACAACGCAGTATCAGTAATTGATTTATCGATTAATGAGGTTGTTGCTATTGTTGGCGTTGGGTCTAACCCCTCCAATATAGCTATAGCCCCGGATAGTTCAAGAGTGTATGTGGCTAATCTAGGCACTCCCGATTCCCCTGACAACACAGTATCAGTAATCTCATTAATAGAGGATAAAAACGAGGATGGAGAACTCTTTTTTAACATTACCGAAGTAAAGGTAGGCGTTGGGCCTAGTGGCCTAGCCATAACCCCAGACGGTTCCAAGGTTTATGTAACTAATTCTGGAAGTGATACTATATCCGTAATAGATACATCAGCTAATGAGGTTAAAACTATTCCCGTGGGATTAGGGCCCGGCGGTATAGCAATAACCTCCAATGATTGTGAGTCCTCTAAGGTATATGTAGCTAATTCCGCTGATGGCACAGTTTCGGTAATAGACGTACAAAATGACACTGTAATCGGTGATCCGATAATCGTAGGAATCGAACCAAGGGGCATAGCCATAACCCTGGATTGCTCTAAGGTTTATGTGGCTAATTCTGCTAGCAACACGGTGTCAGCAATAACAACATCGACTAATGAAGTTAAGACCATTCCTGTAGGGTCTAACCCGGGAGTTGTGGTTGTCAGCCCGTCGGGCTCTCGGGTTTATATAGCCAATTCTGGTAGCAATACTGTATCGGTAATAAATATAGAGGACGATACGGTTATTGGTGAGCCGATAGAGGTAGGACCCAATCCAACTGGTATAGCTATAACCGGGAAAGGCTCTAAACTCTATGTAGCTAATTCCGGTACCGACGACGAACCCGGCAACATCGTATCGGTAATAGAGGTAAAAACCGGGGATGGAGAATTATCTTTTAATGTTAGTGAGATTCAGGTAACTGAAAGCGAGAAGGCCAGTCCCGTCGCTATAACCATTAAACCAGACAGTTCTAGAGTGTACGTTGCTAATGTGGAAAACATCTCGGAGATAGATGTATCAACTGATAAGGTTATTGATACAATTGCTGTCAGCGCTAGCAATTAATTAAACTTGAGAAATAAGGATTTCATATGCTTGGTCGGAGAATGTTTAAATATTTTCTGATCATACTCTCCATTACCTTACTTCTAGGTGCTTGTGTATCAGTAAAACAGCCAGATCTTAAAATTCAGGAGGAAAATATAGTCCGGTTAGTGAAGGAAGGAGCAAAGCTATATGATAATGGAAGGTATGAGGAAGCTTTATCGAAGCTCTCTCAGGCAGAGAAACAGGCTAGGTTACCAGAAGACAAAATAGAGATTGCAGACTTATTATCCAAAGCCGCTTTTGCTCTTCTTGAGAAGAAACTGTTTAAAATGGCGCTTTCATACTACGAGCGCTCCCTAGATATAAACAGAACTTTGGATCATAAACCCGGACTAATTAATAACTATAGCTACATAGGAAAGACATACACCGATATTGGAAAATACGAAGAGGGGATTCGGTCTCTTGAAGAAGCCCTTAAGATACAGAAAGAATTAGGCGATAAAGCCGGAATAGCCCATAACTTGAATAATGTCGCTAATCTCTTTAGCTATCTGGGCAACTACCAGGATTCGATAAAACTTTTAAACCAAGCCCTTGGGATAAGCGAGGAGATCAAAGACTCAACCCAAACAGCAAAGACTTTAATAAATCTAGGCACTATTCATCTTCGCTTAAGAAATTATCAGCAGTCTATCGAATACTTAAATCGCGCCTTCGAGATTGCCGATGATGCAAATGAGGAAAACCTAAAGGCCTATGCTCTTAATATAATGGGAGTAGTTTATAGAGAGCAGGACAACTATGAAAAGGCTTTAGGTTATTATCAGAGGGCATTAAGGATAAATAAGAAGTTGGGTTCTAAGACCGAGATCGCTACCAATCTAGGCACCATAGGAGAGCTGTATAAAGAGCTTGGTCATTATGACCAAGCCCTTCAGTACCTTGAACAGTCCCTTAATATGGCTAAAGAACTAAAGAACCAATTAATAGCCGCCATAATCATGAGTTACATAGGAGAGGTCAGATTTAAACAGGGTAATTATGAGAAAGCTCTAAGCCTTTATGATCAATCCTTAAAAATGTTTGAGGAGCTTGGGGCCAAGGATAGAATAGCCAGGAGCTTTAATCATATCGGTTACGTAGAAGGAGAAACTGAAGACTACGATGTTGCAATTAAAAACTTTGACAAGGCCATAGGAATATATAAAGACCTCGGAGATAGAGAGTGGATTCGTATTGCTCTCTTCGGGAAAGGGGTTTATCTAGAGGAAAAGGGCGATCTTGTCTCAGCCGAAAAAAACTATAAAGAAGCCGTGGATGTTTTTGAGTCTATAAGAGAGGATGTTGTGGGAGGAGAGGAAGGCCAGCAAATATTCAGCAACGTGAACGTAAAGATTTATGAAAAGCTTGTATCCTTACTTATAAGACAGGGAAAAACAGAGGAGGCTCTTGAATACATTCAAAGAAGCAGGTCAAAATCCCTGCGTGATAATCTCCTAAAAAGCGGTATAAGCTCTTTTGAAGATAAAATTAGAGGGCAATTAGTAAAATACGACGAGCTTTCAAGAAGAGAAGCCTCTATAAATTATGAGCTTGTCAGGGAGAAATCAAGATTATCACCAAATCAGGAGAAAATAGAAAACCTGTCACGGACACTGGCAAAGACGAGGGAAGAGTTTAATCAGGTAGCATTTCGGCTAAAAGAAGAGTACCCAAGGATATACAGTTTACTCAGAGTATCTCCTCAGAATTTGTCCGATTTAAGAGAACGGGTGAAACTTCCATCAAACCTTTCCATCCTCCAATATTTCATTGCAGAAAATGAAACTTATATATTTACAGTCAGCAATTCGGGTCTAACAGTTAAAAGTTCCTCTATAAAAAAAGAAGATTTGAATAGAATGGTGTCTGATTTTAGAAGATTGACTTTCGAGAGTAGTTCTTTCGGAGCAGATAAGTTAAAGCTCAGCATTGATACTATTGCTAAGAATAAAAAACTCTTGGACGAACTTTCAATAATCTTATACAACTACCTTATAAAGCCGGTCAAAGGTGACATAGAAGATGCTGAGGTAGTTGGGATTATTCCTTTCGGCATACTCAACTATCTTCCCTTTCAGGCTTTGGCTGAGAAGGGAGCAGGTGATGGATTAGAGTTTTTTCTAGAACAGAAGAACCTGGCTTACCTGATAAACCTTGATCAACTTGACTATGCATCGGCGAATGGAAAGGCAAAGAGTTTTGAAAGTATAGTCGCTTTTGGTAATCCTGACCTTGGGGAACCGGAACTTGTCCTTCCACATTCCAAGAAAGAGGTGCTGGCTATAAAAGATATATTTCCCAATGCCCTGGTATTTTTAGAAGACAAAGCCACAAAAGAGAATTTCAAAAATAATTGGGGAAAATACCGAATAGTGCATTTATCTGCTCATGGGATTCTTAACGAAGAAGGACAGTTTATTCTACTGGCCCCGGTCGGCTCAGGTACGCTCTCAATAACTGATATAATGGAGCTACCGCCGGCAGAAAAAATAAATTTTGTTACACTCTCGGCGTGCAGCACTGCTATAGACCCTTTTCAAAAAAACCCAACTGGTACACAACTAGCCACCTTAGCGTTTGCTTTTGCGTGGGTAGAAGTGCCGTCTACTATTGCAACCCTTTGGGACATAAGCGACCAGGGTACTGCTGATCTGATGAAGGCTTTTTATAAAAACCTTAAGGATGGAAAAACTCTATATACGGCCTTTCGTGAAGCACAAGTTTACCTGATCAAGAGAAATGACAAATACTCTCACCCTTATTACTGGGCCCCATTTATCTTATTCGGCAATTGGAATTAGTCTTAAAACCTTAGTTTCAGCGTCTTTCCAGCTGTCCAAAATCTCCAAATAAATGCGGTACTTGGCATAGGAAGTAAACTATTCATACACTATTAAACCTGTCGAGTGGTTTTTGGAAACTTATCCTGAATGAAGATTCAGGATAGAAGTTTTTTACTGTTTCTTTGAGATTTTTCTCCTGAATTAAAACCTTAAACCTATCCCCCATCAGTCCGGGGAGAAATAGGTTCTTTATAGCCATCCTGCTTTTTTCGGAAGAAATATCCGATGAAGAATATGTTTCTAAGACGTCCAATATCCCCCAGTCCACCAGGAACTGCCCCTGAGTGGTGTACTTAACGGTATTTAATCCGACGCGGTTCCCAACTCGGACCAGGTTGCTGAAATCCACGTCGGCGGTGATGTCCTGCTCGCCTATATTAATGTAGGGGTTTTCATTCAATCTGTGTTGATGAAAACACCTGAACGTCCCTTTCATTCTTACAAAGCTGTAAAGCTCCGGCGCCATGAAGCCATAATCGATCGTGAGAGCAAACCCCCGAGACAGAGCAGAAGCTACATCAGACAACCATTCTCCGGCTCTTAGGCTTACTTCGACTTCCTGACCGTCTTCAAACTGTAAATCGTAATTCTGGAAATATGTACTCAGGTCAGTGCTGCTCGGCTCTTCTAAGCTTTCCACGAAATCCTCGCCGGCCAAACCAACAAATATTTCGAGCAACTTTCCATCTTTAAATTTACAGCGGTGAAAAGGAAAGGAATCAACAAGTTCGTTCGAGATGAAAACACCGTTCATGCTTTCTTTCTCGAGAGAAGCGAGGAAATCAACCCATCTAATTTTATGCGAATGTGCTTTTAAAACTACTTTCCCCTCGTCCCGGAGGTGTGGGCTCTGCTCGATAATAATAAAGTTAAGACGGTCGTAGAATTCAGAATAGTTCCGTTTCAAGGAATCAAGAATATCTAAAGCTAGAAAGCCCTTACCCGCTCCCATTTCTACCACGGTGAAATCGGGAGCATCAACGACCTCGCTCGCTCGATATATAAACCGGCCCAGGATTTCTCCGAACGCCGGATGAACACAAGGGCTGGTATAATAATCACCTGCCTTCCCCAGCTTCGCTTTTCCAGAGGAGTAATAACCATGCTCAGGATGATAAAGAGCAAGCTCCATGAACTTAGCAAAAGTAATAGGGCCAGATTGGCGAATTAGAGCCCCTATTATCTCACTTATTTGATTCATTCTTGAAGTTTCTTTAATTTAATCCGGCGTAGTCTGACCCTTTAAGGATAACACGGAATTTCATTTGCAAATTCCCCTTCTCAAAGTACACTACAATTTAAAAAATAATGATCGAATACGACGGGGGAGTTCATCTTAGAGGAACAGACATATGGTTTGATTCGACTAAAAAAGCCCATTTCTCTTTTCTATCCAATGCTAATGTTCCCGGTTTTATACCTCATGAAAAGATCATCGCCACCTCCGAGACAATAAGGCTATCCGGGGAAAAGGTTAAAAATTCCATCGTGCTTCCCTGCCCCTTCAATCACCCTTTCATCCTGGGCAAGGTTAAGGTTGAACTCATACCGGCAGGATATATACTCGGTTCATCCCAGGTGGTTGTCGACAAGGACGGGAAGAGAATCATTTATGCGGGCGACTTTAAGCTCAGGCGGAGCATAACGGCACAGCCGATAGAGATAAAACGTTGCGATATATTAATTATGAAATGCATATACGGTCTTCCCAAATATATGTTCCCTTCGACCGAAAACGTGATGGAGTCAGTAGCGGATTTCATTGATAACTCTATTTCCACCGGTCTTACTCCCATACTCCTCGTCGATGTTATAGGCAAGGCGCAAGACCTTACCAAACTTTTGGGAGATATGGGATACAAAGTCAGTCTCCACCGGTCTATTTACAAAGCCGTTAAAATCTACGAGGAATTCGGCATTAGCTTTTCCAATTACGAAAGCTTTAGACCCAAAGATATCGAGGGTAAGGTCGTCCTAGTACCCTCCTACCTGAGAGGCTCGGAAGTCATCGAAGGGATAAGAAGAAAAAGAACCGGCGTTGTTATGGGTTGGGCTTTGGATACGGAGTTTGCTAAATCCGCTTACAGAGCGGACGAGGCTTTTCCTCTAAGTAACCATGCCGGTTATGACGAGCTTATCCAATTCGTAGAAATGACCAGGCCTAAAGAGTTATATTTGATTCAGGGACTCTGCACGGAGTTTGCAAGCGCGCTTAAAAAAAGAGGATATAATGCCAAGCCCTTGCAAAAGCCTTCGCAGCTCAAACTTCTGTAAGGAATGCAGGTATTCAAACACTAAGGCACAAAGACACAAAGAAAGAATGTGGGTTTCAACAAGAATACGGAAGTCTGTCAACTTGATTTCGATTAACTGGTAGGGATTATTCGAGTCCGCCGTTCATGGTTCGACAAGCTCACCACGAACGGCTTATACCGCTCGTCCTGAGGTTGGTCCAGAGTAGTTTAGATAGGAGATACAGGAGAGTGAAAAAAGCAGAAGGGATTTGTTTGTTCAAAGCTGTGGTTTTTCTTGAAATACCCCTTGACTTTTTACATAACAGCTTGTCGAAGGGCGCATTTATTTGCCAAGTCACATCAAATTTAGCGTGACTAAGCACTAGTGTCTTTGTGGTTATCATAATTAAAAGGAGAAAACAAGATGCCCGTAAAAACCATAAGCCTGAAGCTGGAAACGAAAGGGGAAACGGACCTCATTGATATAACGCAGAGTGTAGGAAAAGCAGTGAGAGATTCGGGAGTTTCTTCCGGAATAATTACGGTATTCGTCCCCGGTTCTACCGCCGGGGTCACTACCATCGAGTATGAAAGTGGAGCCATAAGCGATTTCAGAAAAGCAATCGAAAGACTGGTGCCAAAAGGGATTCATTACGACCATGATGCCAGATGGGGAGATGGAAACGGATATTCCCATATCCGGGCAGCATTTCTTGGCCCTTCCGTAACCGTTCCATTCTCATCATCCCGGCTTCTCCTGGGCACCTGGCAGCAGATTGTAGTCGTCGATTTTGACAATAGGCCGAGGAAGAGGGAGATAATTCTTCAGATTGTGGGAGAGTGAATCAAGCCCTGCAGTTTTTCCTGATGGACAACGTGCTCTTCATCCACGACAACTTCTAAGAATGCCTCTACCACCCGAGGGTCAAACTGAATCCCGCTCTTTTTCTTTATCTCCGCAATAGCCTCTTCCTCCGTCCAGGCCTTCTTATACGGTCGTTCCTGGGTAAGGGCGTCAAATGCGTCAGCAACGGCTACAATGCGTCCGGCCAACGGTATTTCCTCTTCCCGGAGCCCCAGGTAACCACTACCGTCCCAATGTTCATGATGGGTAAGCGCAATTTCTTCGGCCATCTGAAGGAGAGCCGACCTGCTTCCGGAAAGAATCTTGCTCCCGATGGTTATATGGCTCTTTATCACCTTAAACTCTTCCGCAGTGAGCCTGTCCGGCTTGAACAAGATATTGTCGGGAATACCGATTTTCCCTATGTCGTGCAATGTGGCGGCCAAACCGAGTAGGTTGGCCTGAGCTTCGGGAAGTCCCATTGCCCGGGCAATGAGAGATGAGAGTCTGCCCACTCTTTGTGTGTGCTCTCCGGTGTTATCATCTCGATATTCACCAGCTAGTGCCAACCGTTCGAGGATTTCAACCTGTGCCGCCTCCAGCTCCATGGTGCGCTTACGAACCTTTTCCTCAAGAATCTGGTTTTGGTTCTGAAGCTGTAGGTGGAGAAAGCGCGTCTCCAGGAGGTTTTTTATACGAAGGAGTGCTTCAACACTGTCGAATGGTTTGGTAAGAAAGTCCTTAGCCCCCATCGAGAGTGCTTTTTGCTTGGTCTTAGCCGTAGCATCGGCTGTCAGTACCAGTATTGGGAAGTAAACATCTTCCGAAATGCGCCCCTTCAACTGCTTCATTATCTCAAACCCGTCCAGATAGGGCATCATCAGGTCTAAAATCATCAAGTCGGGCTGAAACTCATTGTAAAGAGGAAGAGCTAGACGAGAGTCGTTAACGCTCTTGATGTTAACATACCCGGCTTCCTGTAATATTAGACCGAGCATGAAAGTGTTTTCTTCCAGGTCATCTACGATCATGATTTTTGCTTTTTTCAATGTTTCTTCCCACATAATACACCTTCCTCGCCGAAAACTTCGTCTAAAACATTAAAGAATGTCTTCAAATCAAGAGGCTTGGTCAGATAAGCCCGGGCTCCAGCATTCAATAGTTTCTTAACTCGGTCTGGTATAGCATCGGCGCTGATTATCACTACCGGAATCCGGTCCGTCTTTGGGTCTTCTTTTATACGGCGCAGTATTTCTTCGCCGGGTATATCCGGTAGGTTGAGGTCTAAGAGTACCAGGTCGGGATGGTGCTCACGTATTAAATCCAGGCCTAAACTTCCTTGCATAGCCGTGAGAAGCCTAACTCCGGGCCGATGAACCAACGCATGCCCGATGAGGTTGAGGTTTAAAAGATTGTCCTCTATGTAGAGCACAGTATGAGTTCGTCCGTTCCCTCCTGCGTCATGCGGCGACGGTACATTTTCATATAAGTTCTCCGGTGCATTATCCAAGGCTTCCACCACGGACAGCTCCGCCCAGAATGTACTTCCCTGACCTACGGTGCTTTCCATTCCTATAGTCCCGCCCATTGCTTCCATTAGTTGCTTGGAAAGTGCCAGGCCTAGCCCTGCACCATCAGAGTCGGATTGCTCCGCCCCTAGGCGGTCAAAAGGACTAAAAAGCCGATTTATCTTTTCCGTGGGGATTCCAAAGCCGGTATCGCTTATATTGATTCGTAGTCTTCTCTCCGCGACCTTTTCAAAGGAGTAGGTTACTATTCCATATTGGCGATTGTATTTAATCGCATTCGAGAAGAGGTTCAAGAGAACCTGTTTGAAACGTTGTTTATCGGCCATAACGGACCAACCATTATCCTGTCCGTAGACTGATTGAAGTCTTATTCCCCTTTGTGTAGCAATAGGCTGAATTAGGCTCAATGTCTCCTGGATAACCTCTTCCACACTGACCGGTTCCAGTGATAGTTTGAGACGACCGGACTCGATGCGGCTGATGTCTAGCAGTTCATCAATGAGATGGAGCAGATGCCTTCCCGCTTGCAGTACGTGCTTTACGCTTTCCCTTTGTTTATGAGCGAGAGATGAATCCATCTCCAAAAGCTGTGCGAATCCCATAATCGAATTCATTGGAGTACGCAATTCATGGCTCACCCGTGAGAGGAATTCGCTTTTTGCCCTATTGGCTTCCTCTGCCTCTTCCTTTGCCTGCCGCAGCTCTTGGTTCGCTTTATTGAGTTGTGAAGTACGCTCTATGACCCGTTGTTCCAATTCCTCGTTGATTCTGCGGATTTCTTCCTCCGCTTGCTTGCGGTCGGTAATGTCCTCCATTACCCCCATACCGCCAATAACATTCGCATCAACGTCAAGCAATGGAGATAGACGAATCGATAACCATAGCTTTGCTGTGCTGGTGGTAGCTTCATATAAACCCTCATAATAGTTAGGCTTTCCTTCAATTACTTTTAACAGTGCGGATAGGTAGCTTCGATCTTTAAGATTGTGCATATCAAACCCCATGATTTTGTCGTATGACGATTTTAAGATTCGAACTAGGCGTTCGTTGCACTGCGATATTACCAGTTCCTTGTCGAATATAAATACTCCAACGGGCGATTGATCGAAAAGGGTGCGATATCGCTCCTCTGATTGGCGCAGCGCCTCCGCTTGTCTGGCATTATTGATTGCTACCTCGATTTGCCGTGCAACGATGTCAAGCAGTTTTAATTCTTCCTCATTAAAAGCATCTTCCCGTAAAGAGTTTATGCTTATAGTTCCTAAGACCTTTTCTTGGAGGCGGATGGGTACAATTACATAACTCTTTATTCCGATGCTCCGTCCGGCAGGGCCAAGAAACTGGTCATGCTCCACGTCCGGGCAGTATCTAGGCTTCCCCTCCATTATTGTCTTCCAGGTAACACCCTTGGGATATGGTATTCTTTCCGCTCGGTTTAGGTATTGATCAGGAAACCCTCTCTGTGCTCTCAGTACTGCTTCTTCTCCCTCGACCAGATAAATCCCAACGTGCTCAGACCCATTTACATTTTGCTTCACCGCTTCTACAGCATTTTCCAGGACCTCTTGGAGATTAATTGACCGATGAACGCTCTGGGTGATGGTGCTGATTATGGTTTCGTAACGATTCTTTTTGGTTAATTGAGCAACGTTTTCCTTTAGGGTTTCCTCCGATTGCCTTAAAGCTTCGGCCTGTCCTGCATTATTAATGGCTGTTTCAATCTGATGGGCGACTATTTCGAGTAACCTTAATTCATCTTCATCAAAAGCATTCTTGGCCAAGGAATTTATATTAATGACTCCAACAGTCGCACCCTTGGAGTGTATAGGCATGGAAGCATAGCTTTTTGTCCCAAGTTTTCTTCCAGCCGGGCCCATGATTGTATCTTGGTCTGTATCACTGCAATATACCGGCTTTCTTTCTATTATCGTCTTCCACGTAAATCCTTTGGGATAGGGAATTCTTCCTACTTGCTCAATAAACCAATCAGGATAGCCCTTGTAAGCTTTTAAGACAGCGTCTTCTCCTTCGACTATATAAATTGAAACGTTGTCTGTCCCATTTATGTTCTCGCTCATTGCTTCAACCGCGTTTTCCAGCACATCCTGAAGATCAATTGAACGATGAACGCTCTGAGTAACTTTGCTAATAATGCCCTCGTAGCGATTCTTTTTTTCTAGCTTGGCCAGATTCTCTTTTAAAGCCTCCTCTGCCCTCTTGCGATCGGTAATGTCATGCATAATGCCCATTAGTCTAACCACGTTACCATTGCTATCTTTAATTGGTATAAAAGATGATTGAAAAACGCGATTATTTATTGCAGTGAATTCAAACTCGGAAGACTCACCGTTCAGGGCAGCTTGTAACAAACGTTCAATCCTATCTCGATCTTCTTCGGAGACTACTTCTAAATACGGAACCCGGACAATCTCGCACTCATCCTTGAGTCCCATCATATGCAAGCCAGCTTTGTTCATGGACATCAATTGCCCTTCCAAGTTGATCTGATGAATGCAATAGGGGGAATTTTCGATGAGTAAACGATAATTGGTCTCACTTTCTCGTAATGCTTCTTCAACACACTTACGCTCAGTAATCTCCGCCTGCAACTGCTCATTCGCTTTCATCAAATCTTTTGTGCGTTTCTCGACTTTAATCTCCAGTTCATCTTTGGCCTTTTTCAGGTCTGCTTTTGCGATTTCCAGCTCTTTGCTTCTGGAGGAAAGCTCTCGATTTCTCTCCAGGAGTTCCTGAGAAGTTAATTCCAACGACCTCTCGAGCATCAGGCGATCGGAGTCAAATTGCCAATAGGTATCATTGACTGCATCGAGAAAAGACCTCCATTCTTCCGAAGTGGAATAAGGATCTCCATTGAAATGCTGCTTAAGCTGATGTTTAAGCAAATTATTCATTCTTTCCATAAGGTAATTCTCCAAGCGCGTTCCTATAGAACGTAACTTTGAAACGTCTTGCCCCTCAACCTGACTTTACAATGCCATGAAATGATAGGGGATTAACCTATATATCTCTCAATATGCAAAAAATATGCCTTGACTGTTGTTCTTACTTAACTTATTAAAGTCACTGATTTTATTGTGAAGAACTAATTCCCCAGCCTAGCAATATAACAAATTTTGTTAATAGATAGCCGTAATTGTAAAAACGGACACGAGTTAGACGTTAGACGGTAGCTCCAAAGCTACCAATTTTGTCATAATGTCTAGACAGAATGGAATAAATAACCGGATTCCACGGTTAATTAGAGATAAATACTGCATAATTGGCAAGTAAAAATGGTTAAGTGTCACTGCTGTCCAAAATAATCAGGAATCAAAAATCCCTACCTGTAAAATAAGGCTCTTAGAGAGGTAAAAAGAGTGGTCAAGTCAGGTCACCCTACTTTTATGTTTCCTATGTAAGTGCTGTCTAAATCATATGGTTTGAAATAGCCTATGAAAGGACTAATAACATAAACATTTTTTCAACGGATTGCTTCGTCGCTTTGCTCCTCGCAATGACCTGCAAAAGCATCCGTATTCTCAACCTCGCTCTCCGCCAGTATCCATCCTCCCCGTCATTGCGAAGCGAAGCAATCTCTTATCTTGGACAGGTTTGGTTAAGTGTAATAAGTGTAAGCAGGGTTGATCTCAACACACAGTACGCCAGCATACTCTAAGGCTAATTTAACAATTAATGGCAGCTCTGTTATTAGACAGCAATAGGGCTTTAGGGCTAGCTAAGAATCGGCTCAAAGTCATAGCCTGTAATGCACTCGCTTAAATACTAACCGTACACCTAAACAAACTTCACCGAAAAATGCTGGGGTTTATAGCGCATGTTCAGATTAACTATAAGCGGTGTGATGGCTTCAATCATCATAGAAACCTCTAATGGCCCGGCATCAAGCACCCTAAGGTTGGGCATCTCTTCGGTAAGCCTTTTGACTACGGCCTTTGCCTCATCGTCATCTCCACATATCACGACGTCATAATCCAGGTCTTCGTCTATTTTGCTGAGCTCTTTTGCCGGAAGGTTGTGATAGGCTGAAACAAGCTTTACGCTCTCCGGCAACGCCTCTTTTATTTCTAATGCGCAAGACCCCTGGGGTGGCGGCGAATACATGAAAACCTTGCCCTTCTTAACCATAGAAACCACCGGGGTAACCACAATTTGATTGGTAAAACTATCTCTAATTTGAGCCACCGTTGATGCCGCGTACTCTGGCGGAATGCTTATTATAATCACCTCCGCAGCACGGGCGGCGTCGGCATTGGGCATACCTTGAATCTTTGGACTAATGCCCAGTTTAGAGAGTGTCTCTATGTACTCTGCGGCGATTCCCTTTGCCTTTTCATCGCTTCTTGAACCTATAAAGATTTCGTGACCTACCTTGGACCAGCGAAGGACCAATCCCTCGGCAATATCTCCAGTACCTCCTAAAAGAGCGATCTTCATTTTTCCTCTCCTCTATCAGAATTTGCATTTATTTTAACCAAAGATTGGGTGGAGTAAAGCAATACGGGAATAGTTGATAACGAACTAAAACTTTTTTTTAGAAAACAGAATAATCCTTTAGGAGAAAGATCTTCTTTTATCGAGAATAATTCTACTAGAAGGTTTATGCGGGCTAGCCCAAAATGGCCTCAGAACTTCTTCTTAAAGTACCAAAAGAACGAAACGCTATCTTTAGAAAGGAACCCGGGATTATCCCCGTTATCTTGTGCATCGGGTATGGCGATAAAAGGAAAAATACCACCCCAAAATACCGTAGACTCTCTTGATTTATCCCCGGGCTTGAAACCGGCCCAGTCTTCGTTTTCATACCCATCGGATAAAGTGCCCCTGCCCGAATCTTGACTCAATTCCAAATAATAAAGGTCAAGATTGGAATTGCTGAATGCATCTTCATTCAAATTTGAGGTCGAATCCCCATCTCTGCGATTAATGTTTAAATCCTCACAGAGCGCCAAAGGAGCACCAGATATCAAGAAAGCTATTAGCAGAACTATGAGCCGCTTCACCATCCCCACCTCATAATTTTTACATACGCACAAACAACGTATACGTCCTACGGATAACTCAATATAATCAATGCTATCAAAATATCAATAGAAATATGGAAAAATTAATCCCTTAATTCTTTACCGGTTAATCGTAGAAAAACATCCTCCAAGTTTGCGCGGCGGTGTAAAATTTCAGAATCCTTCAAGGGGAGAAGCCTTTTTCCTATTTCATCGCCGTCTTTCGAGAATATGTAGATAGTATCACCGGCTTGTTCAATACTGTACTCCAACCCCTCCAATTTTCTTAGAAGTCCGTTGTCTTCCGCATGCCTTATCTCGAAAACGTGCTCTCCTGCATATCTTTTTATAAGCTGATCAGGCGAGCCTTCGGCCAGTATTTTCCCGGAATCCATGACCGCAACCCTGTCGCAGAGCTTTTCCGCTTCCTCCATATAATGGGTGGTTAGAATCATGGTGACCCCTTTTCCCTTTAGTTCCCGAAGCCTCTGCCATATGAGATGCCTGGCCTGGGGGTCGAGTCCAGTGGTGGGCTCGTCAAGTATGAGCAGTCTCGGGTTATTGATGAGCGCCCTGGCAATGACCAGACGTCTCTGCATGCCGCCTGAAAGCTTGGTTACTTCTTCCTTTCGCCTCTCGTCTATGCTTAAAAATCGAAGGAGTTCCTTTCCTCGTTCCTCCGCCTCGCTCCTGGGAATATCGTAGTACCGGGAATAGACGATGAGGTTCTCGATAACGTTCAAATCCGGGTCTAAATTATTCTCCTGTGGCGCCAGGCCTATCAAAGCCTTGATTTCTCTGGCGTGATCCCTAACATCCAAACCAAAAACGTTAAGAACCCCGGAGGTGGGTAGAGTTCGACAGTAAATCATCCTGATAGCCGTTGTTTTTCCGGCGCCATTCGGACCTAAAAACCCGTAGCATTCGCCGGCCAAAACCTCAAAAGAGATTCCGTCCACGGCCCAAATAGGGCCGTAGTTTTTGGATAATCCCCTGGCCAGTACTATAGCCTCGGAAGCCATTCTGATTAATGATACCTAAGAAAAGATAAGAGATGGGGCAAGGGCCATGAAATTTTCCTGCCCCTTGCCCATCACCGAGTTTGCTTAAGATGAAATTTGGGCGATTAGGATATAGCCACTTTGACGGCAAAATCTAGCTACCGAATCTTACTACTAAATCAAGAAGAAAACCCACATTCGCAAAATCTGTTATTTCGTCGCTGCCAAATGGAATTTGAACGCCCGCTCCTAGACTCAATATCTGACCGCCGAACCTGACTCCCGGAGTAAGGTAAGCGCCGGTGATATTGCTGTCAAAAGACGTGGATGATGCCATGAACAACTCCAGTAAGAATGAAGTGGAAAATGGCAGAGGAAGATTAGGCGTCACACTCGCCGTAGCTCCGTATTCCAGTATGAATTCTGTGTCATCGCCCTCGAAATCATCGGCATTGGTAATAATGTCACCACTTATGTTAGCCTGGAAGCCAAAAATACCCCTACCATATCCAAACACCGCATAGGGTTTGAAAGTCCAAGCATCCTCGAGAAAATATGGAAATTGTAAGAAATAAGCGAGAGCGGCAGCCGCGCCCAAATCCCCGCTAGTAGTAGGCGTAATAAGCTCAAAACCCCCTGTTAAAACTGCGGAATCGGTGTTTAGTATAGCTACTTTTCCACCGAGACCTATGTTTCCAAAATCATAATCGTCCTCATCAGTAGGACCAAAGTTAGTTACGCCAGCAAAGGGAAACTTGGCGTATATACCGAATAAGTTTTGATATATATTCACATCCGCCCTAAACTCATTCATAAAAAGCCACCCGGAGTCATCCAAATCTACCGCCATACCATTAGCTCTAACGCCGGTGATAGAGTAGGGATGTTCCAGGAAGAATGAATAAGGCATCGTTGGCCCGGCGGCGTTAACCCCTTTTGCTTGAACGAAGAGTACAGAGGATAAAACGAATAAAGCTAATACCAAGGTTTTCAAATAGACAATAAACCTTTTATCTTTTTCCATGCCAAACCTCCTTAAATTGTTGAATTTTAACGTATTACCACATACCAAAATCTGATTCTATACAATATCGATTAATATTTCAAGCAGTTTATAAAAAATTTGTAGAAATCCATTGATTTTGTTATGTTTAATTACAAATGAGGTATGCTCTAAGAGGTCTCTACATAATAACCGATAAAAATCTCATACCCAGGGGTATGTTTTTAGAAACGGTGGAGAAGGCCCTGAGAGGGGGAGCAAGAATAGTACAACTTAGGGAGAAGAATTCCAGCCATGATGAAATTATAAGGCTGGGGAAAGGGCTTCTTCAGATTACAAGAAAGTACGATGTCCCTCTGATCATTAACGATTCTCCCTTCCTTACTAAAGAAATAGGCGCTGACGGTGTCCATCTGGGTAGGGATGACCCAGGCATACAGGAGGCCAGGAAGATCCTCGGCAGTGAGGCCATTATCGGTGCTTCCTGTTACGGTGAGATTGAGAGGGGCATCCAGGCGGAGAAAGAAGGCGCCGACTATGTCGCCTTTGGCACGCCTTTTTTCACCCCGACCAAACCGGAGAGAAAGGGTACTCCTTTTGAAGTACTCAGGGATGCAAGAGAAAAAATAACAAAGATTCCCATTTTTGCCATCGGCGGGATTAACTGGGAAAACGCCCCATCCGTGCTTGAGACCGGTGTTGACGGAATTGCGGTCATCACTGGCGTCTTTGGCTCACCCGACCCGGAGAGAGCAGCCAGACACCTGTCCAGTCTATTTGAAGCCATAAAGTAGGGGCGACATTTGGATCCCGGAACCTCCCTCTTGATCGCTACCCCCGATCCCGCCGGGTCGCCCCTACAACAATCGCATTTACTTCGAACTCCCGTCGCAAAAGTGGAAAGTGAAATCTAGCTCTTATTTCTTTGATTTTTATTGGAACACCTATGACCAGTTTTCCGAACGGCAGAAGGATTTATGAAGATTAGTCGCTCGTAGTTCAACCCTGAATAAACAGCGAGTTTATCAGGAAGGCCCTTAGCACATGTTCGAGAACTTTGCGTTATAAACACCGTATACACTGAGATTCTCAGAGACTGCATTATGTTCTTAAACTCGGTCAAAAATCAATCAAATGTCAAACCTGTCCAAAATAAGAGATTGATTCGCTGGGAACAGTTTATTATTTCATTAATCATTATCAGCGGATGTACATCCGCTCATTCCTTCCCCGATTTAATCGGGGATCGACTCAGGACAGGCTCTTAGTCTCATCGAAGGATGGGGTTTCTTGAGGAGTTCGCCCTTTATCGGCTTATCCGAGCATGTCTAAGCAGGGGGAAACAGAAGGGGTTGTTCATTTTCATTTACTCTCATCAAGGGCAAAGGAATTTACGCCAAAAATTCTCCTCTCCCCTTGCCGGAGAGGATTAAAGGTTGTCAGGACGGGAACCTGTTTTTAAAAAGCTGTTTTTATCTATCCAAAGTCCTTGTTTTACGAGTGTGAACAGTTGGTTTCTAATTATTTTGGACAGCAATGATCAAATGTTTAATATAAATATGCTCATCACGTAAAACCCATTTTATCCCTCCATCCCCCATAGTAAAATAGGGCTTTCTCTCTTCCTAATATCTGCGAGGCATAGGTTAGTCCAATTTCCGGGTCAAAGGGCATCATGTCTGAGCCAAAGACCATAGTGACACCTAACTGATCGAGCATCTTAATAGGATTCATCCTCTTCGCCCTTTCCTCCCCAAGCGCCTTTATGTAAGTCTCCATGAAAATCACGTTGAAATTAGGCTGGACACAAAGTGTGACATTCAAATCTTTGGCTCTTTTTGCCTGCTCTAAATCTATCATCTCCGCGTGCTCGATCCTGTGCCCCTTAAGTTTTATATCCGCTCTCTCGAAAGCGTCCAGGCAAACGTCGATTGCAGCATCTCCAATAGCATGAAGTGCAATTCTTAAATCTCTGCCCTCTAGCTCCTTTATTATGGATCCCAACTGCTCTTCCGTTTTTAGAAGAATCCCGTTTGAAGGCTTATCAATATACGGTTCCCTCAAGTAAGCGGTCCCGGCCCCGATCGAGCCGTCGACAAATGCTTTAACCCAGCCGAGCTTCAAACACTCGTCTTCAGCAAACTTATCGAAAAGGCTAAGTACATCTTCATAGTGATCGTAGTAGGGCATCAAGTTTACTTTGAGTTTTAGATTCCCCTCTTCCCTCAGTTTAAAATAGGTCTCGGCGATGTTAGCATCGACAAAGTCATGAACCTCTATAACACCTTTGGATATGGCTTCATGCTGAGCCCTTAATAGGGATGCCCCTATATCCCTTGGCTTTAAAATCGACGCAATGTTCCATAACACTTCCTCATAAACATAGCCCCTTTCCTGGTCAAATTTCCCCGAGGGCTCTATATCCAACTCATCCATGACTCTTTTATTTATCACCCCGACATGCGCATCTACTCTTATGAGAAGAATGGGAAAGGGGAATCTGTCTATGTCCGCCCTGGTTATCGATTCTCCAAGAGCCTCCTCGCTCCACCCCCAGGCAACTAGCGGCCTTACCGAAGAGCTTTCAATCATTTCCACGACATCCTTTTTATTCGCCGCTTTATCCAAGGGGATTCCTTTAAGCGCAAAAAACTCCAGATGGGTATGGGCATCTATAAACCTCATGACATAGATTATAGCTTATAAGAAAATCCGTTAGCGAAACCCTCGATAATTATTCATTCAGGTAAAATATCAGGCAAAAAATTCAAGGAGAAAAACAAAGTGCCTAAAATCCTGGTCCTTCCCGGAGACGGGATAGGTGTCGAAGTAACCAATGTCAGCCTGGATGTCCTCAACACCTTAGGGAAAAAATACAAAATTGAGTTTGTATTCGAGAGCGAGCTATTTGGCGGGGCCTCCATCGATGCACACGGTGTCCCGGTAACGAAAGAGGTACTCGAAAAAGCAAAAGCAGCAGATGCCGTACTTATGGGCGCTGTCGGCGGACCCCAGTGGGATAACCTTGAATACGGAATTAGACCGGAAAGAGGGCTTCTGGCCATAAGGAAAGAGCTAGACGCCTTTGCCAACCTGAGGCCGGCCGTAGTTTATTCGGCGCTTGCCGATGCATCATCACTCAAAAGGGAGATCGTCGACGGTGTGGACATCATGGTGGTGAGGGAGCTTACCGGAGGAATATACTTCGGTACTCCCCGCGGTGTCACGAAATTAGAAGACGGCCAGGAACAGGGTGTAAACACCCTTGTCTATACCACATCCGAGATCGAGAGGGTAGCCCGGGTAGCTTTTGATATAGCCAGGAAGAGGAGAAAGAGGCTGACTTCGATAGATAAAGCAAACGTGCTTGACTGTATGGAACTCTGGAGAAGAACCGTAGCCAGGGTGGGGAAAGAAGAATTTCCGGATGTCGAGCTTGAGCATCTATACGTGGATAACGCCGCCATGCAGCTCATTCGTAGGCCCAAGAGCTTTGACGTGATATTGGCTGACAATATGTTTGGAGACATATTGAGCGATGAAGCCGCACAACTAACCGGTTCACTGGGAATGTTACCTTCTGCCAGCATCGGACATAGAGGTGCAATTTACGAACCGGTTCACGGCAGCGCCCCGGATATTGCCGGGAAAGACATCGCCAATCCCATAGCTTCCGTTCTTACCTCGGCAATGATGCTCAAGTACACGCTTAATCTTGACCGAGCGGCAGAGGAGGTAGAAAATGCCGTCAAAAGGGTACTGGAAAAGGGCTACCGGACATCGGATATATACGAGGAAGGAACAAAAAAAGTAGGCTGTAAGGAGATGGGGACTTTGATAGTGGAGGAGATTGGGAAACTTTAGAGATTTAGTATTTATCGGATTGGATTCTTAGTATTTGAATTTTTATTTTGCCTTGTTTATCTTGGTATAACTGTCCTTCGACAGGCCTGTCCTGAAGTCGAAGGGCTCAGGGCGAACGGTATATAAATTAAGCCGTTCGTGGTGAGCCTGTCGAACCATGAACGGCGAGATTATACTGAGCAATAATGAATCAAAACTAAATTGGCCTAGGAGTAGTTATGCAGCCTTTTGCATAGATAAACTTGTATATATTTGGGAATTTTAGTTCGTATAATTAAGAGTTATGTGTGATTAGTATATCTGGTGACCGGTATATCGACGACAATGACTACGAACGATCAACACAGTGTGCGGATGAAAGAGCTCGTGCAATTTACTGCTTCATCATTGGAGACCGATTTTCCCTCACCGTTCGGGTGCGCAATTTACGATGAACGAAATGGCGTTCTTCTAGCACAAGCCTATGACACGGTGATGGAAATGTGCGACCCGACGAACCATGCGGAAATAAACGCCATCCGTGAGTCCACTCGAAAACTAAAACTGCTATCTCTTCGCGGCTGCACACTATATAGTACATGCGAGCCATGCCCGATGTGTATGTCGGCGTGTATTTGGGCTGAAGTTGACACGGTAGTATATGGAGCATCAACAATGGAGGATGCAAATCGGTACTGGCCGCAAGCGTCCGACATGTCGCCGCAAGAACTTCTATCTCGCATGCGCATCGAACCGAGGTGTAAACTAATACCCCATGTCGAGCGCTCCCTTTGCCAAGAACTGTTCATGCGATGCGATGAAGTGCGAAGGCAACGTGGCCTGAAGTTGCCCCCACACCGTTGAGTTAGAGGAGGTGTGGATAACCCAAAAACAAAAAAGCAAAAGCCTGACCCCGAGCCCACTAACCCTATAACCTCCGTTCTTACCTCAGTAATGATGCTCAAGTACCGCTCAATCTCCACCAGACAGTAGACGAAGTCAAGAATGTCGTCAAAAGGGTACTGGAAAAAGGCCACCGGACATCTGATATATACGTGGAAGGTACGAAGAAAGTAGGCTGCCGGGAGACGGGAGCATTGATTGTGGAGGAGGTAAGAAAGCAGTTCAGGTTTTCCATACCTTCCTATTGACTTGTAATTACATTCATATCTATGTATCAGTTAGAATGATAATTTGCGGTTTAACACCCTATATTTGGGAATTATGTTGCATTTTTTTGTAATCTAATTATTAGATAGGTGCCAGGTTCAAAATGGAGGTGAGAAGCTAGTGAGTACAAAAGATCCCTATGCAAGATGGAGTCTCCTACTTTCCAGCATAGCAATTCTTGTTTCTATCTTGAGCGCGTTTTTCGCTTGGCAACAGACTCGTTTGAGCGCTCGTGCTCTCAAGACTCATATCGATCCCCAGATTTCCTGCATACTACAGGGGGGACCTATGCGGGGCTTTTTCAATTTCATTCTAAAGAACGATGGCGATATTTCCGCGCATAATGTATCTGTCGATCATATTGAACTCCGATACGAAAAGCTAGAGAAGCGTGTTAGATTTTCCGGAGGTGACCTTAGCGATTTTAATCCCATAGGTAAGAGATGGATGTATGAACTTGAACTCTTACCCAATGACACGATGTCTGATGTGGTGGGAGAATTTATAGCACCAGTTGCAAATGATCCAAATCAGGTTGGCATCCTATATTTCGACGTATCGTATTATCGCGATACCGACGGCAGAAACTACCGAAAACGTTGTACTTATTATTATGATGATGGAAACATACTTACTGAGCCCCAGTTAAGACAAAAGGAATACTACCGCATACTAGCTGCTGAAGTTTCTCGACATCTCAGAGAAACTAAATCCTTGAACGATTGGTATTGGTATCAGCGACAATAACCCGGGAATAAAGAAAGTGAGAGGGTCAGACTTACATTATTGGCCCAACAGGGAATTGAAAAATATCGACTTTGCTCCCATTTAGAGACCAGGTTTAAGGAACTGAAAAAGTGAAGCTCATATGCAACTTTGCAGACATTAAAAATAAGTTTGATATTACTTCTAAAATGTGCTGGGGGGACTTCCGCTCTCCACTTACACCTTGTTATATACGGTAACCCGAAGATTAGTGTTACTGCCAAGCCCAGGTTATTCCCGTGGAAACTGGAATCTAACTCTTATATAGTAATATGGATACCCGATTAATACATTCGGGTATGACAGGATAGAAAGTGAGCAACTGTCAACCTGTAGAGACACATTGTGATTCGTTTTTACAATAGAACGCTGTTTTTCATTATTATCAATCACATTCAAGACCAGCAACCCGTATATCGGACTTTATTTCAAATCAAATGAAATGAACTGCTCGAACCTTGAATTTGATTCAAGGAAAGCGTTTGTGTTATATTGATCAGCAAGAGCGAATATAAAAATATCTTTGCATATTTCTCCGTATTAGGGTGATTATAAGAGAAAAACTTCGTATAATTATTAAGCGTTGTCACAATCACATACAAGGAAGAAGAAATGAGGGAAGAACTCATTCAGTCAGATCCATCAATCATGATGGGTAAACCGGTCATTGCTGGCACCCGCATTACCGTAGAACTCATTCTCGAGAAGTTGGCAGCCGGGGAGACAATTGAACAACTTCTAGAGGCACATCCCCGTTTGACCCGTGAAGCTATCCAGGCCGCGTTGGCCTTTGCCGCACATGCTTTACGTGCCGATGTCGTCTATCCCATAAAGCAGACCGGCACATGAATTTCTTAGCGGATGAGAGTGTTGATCAGTTTCGTTCTCACAACTCTCTTATCGCCGCCAGGGTTCTTTCGACTTCCGAAGGATTATTCAATAAGCCCGGGGCTAATCTAACATATCTTTCCTTGTATGTGCGGGGTGTGGTGGTGGCGATAATATGTCTATCTTCCAGCCGTCTCACCACCTCATACGGAGTGAACCCATTTACTTCAAAACAAACGATGCCTGCGGATAATTCTTCGGACATGGGAGTGTGTAAATTAACATTTCTGATGCTTCTCAACCCCTCTTTTAGCTGAGTGTTGAGTTGATGGATGCGTTTCTCAACCCGCTCTTTCCCGATTCTACTATGAAAATCAAAGGCCTCGTTGAGAGCCCAACGATGCTCGAATGAATGAAAGCCTCCCGGGGTCATTGTTTGACCGGGCGTGTCATTTCCGGAAAACGTGGGGATCGTAGCAACCACATTATTCCACGCGTCTTTTCTTCCCCATAATATCCCGGTCCCTCTCGGCCCAAAGAGCCATTTATGCGTGCCGGCGGCGAAAAAGTCGCAACCAAGCTCCTCTATATTTATGTCTTCGACTCCTAATCCGTGAACCCCGTCGATACAAAGAAGGATTCTATCATCATCCAATCTAGACCTATTGATGTCTGATATCATCTCTCCAATCTCTCTCACCGGTATCTTGAGCCCGGTGCTGGAATGAACCCAGGTGAGGGCAACAACCCTGGTCCGGGGGTTGATGGAACGGTAGATATTGTCCACTATCTCGTCTTTAGATGTGTTAAAGCTCCCGTTATGCAATCGTATTTTCCGAAATGACGCGCCGGTCCTGAGCGCCCTCAAACGAAGAGACTCAAGTGTAGAATAGTACTCGTGCTCGGTCGTCAGGATCTCCTGGTCCGCTCTGACCTTTATCCCCGTGTATAAAAGGCCAAGCCCCATGGTGGTGCTGTCTGTCAGCGCAATCTGAGAATAATCGGTGTCAAGATAAGAAGCCGCAGAGAGCCTTACCCTTTCTTCGGCTACCCCGGCATTCTGGCGATAATATCGAACCGGGTTTTCGTCCAAATCCCGCCGGTACCTTTCAATCGCTTCCCTTACCGGTTTTGGATGGGAAGCTAAGAGAAAACAAGACATGTGCACATAGTCCCAATCAAGGTCAAACTGCCTCCTGACTTGCTCCCAGTCATCTTCGTAAACGGCCGGGCCAAGGGGTCTCTTTGCGCAGGAAAAATGGGCCAGCAAAACTGCTCCACCGGCTATTCCGATTGAATTAATAAACTTTCTACGGCTTATAATCATGTAATTCTCCCCCAAAGAAGATTTGCCTTGTTTCTAATAGTAATAGTTTAAAAAATATTTGAAATTGTTCGAAAGGTTAGTGGTCAGGCTTGATTGCATTTCTGACTTATCCATGTTTTGTAAGAACGCATATATGCGTTCCCTACAACTACAATAATCGGCAAATTACATGTGGCATACTAAGCATAACTGCCAAGCCTGAGTCATTCCCGTGGAAACGGGAATCCAGTTTTAAAAAAAATGGATCCCCGATCGATCCTCCTGTTTAACCGGAAGACGGGGATGACATGCGAAGTGGATACCCGACTGATCCCCCGGTTTAACCGGGGACGGGTATAGCAATATAAGATAGAGAGTTGGCAACTAGCAACAAGTAAAGACGCATTTACTTGGGCAAACCATCAGCCTTAATGATAAGTTATATTGTAAGGAACGCAGATCTGCGTTCCTTACATTTCTTACTTAAACCGGGGAGTTAAAAGATATCGGCTTCGTTCACGTAATGAATCAGGTTACAAGGAACTAAAAAAATCAACTCCTCATTCTACCTTCATTGCCAAATACAACGTATTGTCCCCCCTTTTTACCAGAAAAAGAGCGGGTTGTCCCTTCTGTAACTCATCCATTACATTTTTATAATCATTCAAGCCCTGAATTGTCTGTCTATTTATCTCCAAAACTATATCGCCAGCCCTGAAGCCCGATTCAAATGCTATGCTCCCCGGCGAAACGCTGGTGACGATAACACCCTTCTGCTCGCCTAGATTAAAACGCCTGGCAATAAGGGGATTAATTTCCTCGACCGACAACCCCAGTTTTTCCTCCGCTCCCCCTTCTTCAGTTTGTTCACGCTGAGCACCGATGTTCTCGGGAAGCTCTCCGATCGTCACTGTAATCTCCTTTTCCTCTCCGTCTCTTATCAACTTTATTTTCTCTTCCGTACCCGGCGCAGTGAGCGCTATCCTGCCGGTAAGCTCGGAAATGCTCTCCACCTTATTCCCGTTTATCTCGGTTATAACGTCCCCTCTTTGTATCCCGGCCTTTTCTGCAGGACTGTTCGGAGTTACATCGGAGACCAGCGCCCCCTTAACCCCTTTTAGTTTCATGCTTTCGGCAATCTCGGGCGTCACTTGCTGGACCAATACACCCAGCCATCCGCGCACCACTTTACCCTTGTCCTTTATCTGCTCGACGATTTGACGGGCCATGTTGATGGGTATGGCAAACCCTATCCCCTGGCCTCCCGCCGCTACCGCCGTGTTTACGCCGACCACCTGCCCCTCCAGGTTGAAAAGGGGCCCGCCGCTATTCCCGGGATTGATTGGGGCGTCTGTTTGAATGAAATCATCATAGTTGCCGAAGCCGAGCACCCTTCCCTTCGCGCTGACTATACCCGCCGTAACTGTGTGGCCCAGTCCAAACGGGTTCCCTATGGCTATGACCCAATCGCCGATCGCCAGCTTATCCGAATTCCCGAATGTGACCGCCGGAAGCTTCCCCTTGGGCTCAATCTTAAGAAGGGCCATGTCGGTCTTTGGGTCCTTTCCTATTACTTTGGCTTGATATTTATCGCCGCCCTCGAGGACTACCTGTATATCTTCCGCCTTATCGACAACGTGATTATTGGTCACTACGTATCCGTCCTCGCTTATTATAAAACCCGACCCCAGTCCTCGTTGTCTGAACTCCTGCTGGGGAAGCTCTCCTCCAAAGAATTTCTCAAAGAATTCTCCAAAAGGATCATTTTCCCCAAAAGGAGACCTGAACGAAAAACCCCTTCGTTGAACCACATTCGTCGTGCTGATATTAACGACCGAAGGCTTGAGCCTATCAACCAGCGCCGCAAACGAGGGAAGCCCTTCTACTTTGCTCTCCTTCGGTATCTCCTTTGTTGCTTCCGCACTTTCTTTCCTTTGCTTGGTTATGGGTTTTTCCTGAATTCTCTCGCACGCTGTCAATGCTAAAGAGAGAAGTAAGACAACGATAATAACCGAAGATAAAAGGCGTTTCATGACTACCTCCTTGAACTCTTCCATACTTAGTAGAACAAGGTCGAAACCTCGACCAAACCACGTCAAGTTTTAAGTTAAACCCTTTTCCTTTTCTTTCAAGTCCTTAATTATTTTAGGCTTAAGCCCTTAGCCTAGCAATAGAAAGACCTTTTGTACTTCCTATTTTAAGCGAACACCCAACACAAGAAGATAGCCACTTCAGTTTTAGGCCCATTTCCTATATATGGTTTATTTTACACTACTGCTCAGAACCTCTCCCCCCACGCCATGTTTACCGTATTCCATGAGTGATCCTAACACTAACACATTAATAGAGGGAGTCCCCTGTATGGTCCTGGAGGTAAAAGTTAGGGGACTCCCTGGAGGTACGTAGAGCTCTAAATCTCATTTATTATCGAGTCCCTATAGGTTTCATAAGCCCCAATCCAGTCGATAGTAGGAAACCCCAAGGCTAATAGCAATCCATGCCAAAGGGGCTCTAATTGCTCCCGGCAATCCCTGACGTCCTGAATGTAACTATCCGGATTGTCCTGCCATGACCTAAACTTACAGTATACGAGCCCCAGCTTTCTCTTCACTATCGGTGAACTAAAATCCCAGTTGTAAAACCCGCCCACCGGGAAAAACAGCTTGAAGAAGAACAACTGCTTTATAATCTCCTTATGTCCTTCCCGGCCGTTAAGAGCAAGGGAGCCCGTCCTCACCCAGCTATATCCGCTACCGAAGGTCTGGGCAAGGCCATCCTCAAGCCCCAATCTCTCTCCGGCCTTCGACGCTAGCACGGTGAAAACAAAAGCCGCTTCCTGGGTGAAGTAGCCATGCCTGGGTAATTTCTTCTCCATCTCCATCAAATTCCGGAAAAGTGGCAAATCCTGGTGCAGCGGAGTGGAAGCGCCCTCCATGTATTTTTTTGAATCGAATTCGCCGATATCGCCGCATTCTTGGAGAGAAGTCCTGATGTTTTCCCATTCTCTTTGCTCAATTTTAAGTATTTTTAGTATTTCCATCTGATTTTCCTCCTTTTACTAATTGACCAAACCTGAGCCTTAGTATTAAGCCTCAAACATAGTAAATAGACTTCAGATTTGCGTGCATATCATGAAAACAGACTAGGTTGGAACCTATATGCCCGCGTGGGCCTATAAAGTGAAAGGGGGAGACCTCAAAGGGAATGAAGCATAGAATGAAAGAAGAGAGGGATTTACCGAGTCAAAAAACGTAAATTTATTTGGATTATTGAAATAGGTTTTTCCTATACCGGCAGTGGTCGTCGTGGAGCGTTCGTGAAAAACCTTGGTGCTAACCGAGGCACGGCTGTAATTCTCGTATACCGGGTATTGTTCTTCTGTAGAATCATCTAAAATTTGGTAAGCATCTATCGCAAGGTTTAGAGGGGCTTCCTGGAAATTCCAGGACGAAAGGGTCAAGTCTAAGGCTCCAAGACCCATTACCGCGGTCAGGATGCAAATACCCTTTCTGACCGCTTTAAATCTCCCTAACCCGAAAATCCTTTGCTTTACGCTCTTTGCTTTAACATCCATCCCATCTAATCAATAAACGGCAAGCCTGAATTGCTAAGTGTTAAAGTTAAATTTATTGATAAAAGTAAAGTATATTACTTAAATGTCAAGGGATATTTTTTGCATAATCACATTTGTAGTGAGACAGGGAATACAACTACCCGTATATACGACGATTAGGATTGAAAAGCGTCAGAATTTTAGTTTTTTTAGGTACTAGCGAGAATACCTATTATACAGCACCAGAAATACCGCATCCCCCTGTTCCTTGCTCCTGTAAAAATCCTGGACGTACCCGTTTACTTCAAAGCCGTGTTTCAGGTAAAGAATGATGGCATTCGTGTTTCCGGCCTCGACATCGATAAAAACCTTTTTGGATTTTATCTCTCTCGACCTCCTGATCATTCGTTTCAAAAGCTGAGAACCGTATCCCCGGTGCCTATGGTTCTCGTCTATGTATAAACTGTCGATGTAGAGGGAGTTATTCCACCTCTGCCATTCCGCCGAGATGAAACCGACAACCTCTCCGCCTTCCTCGGCGACGTAAATGAAGTGATCCTCCTCGTCGATCTGCTTCTCTATCTCGTCTTCGATTATTTCTATGCTTTCAGCCGATTCCTGTTTCTCTATCCTAGCGCATGTTTTGACATCCCTTTTATTGGCCTCTCTTACTATCATTAACCGTGCCTCTATAATCAACAAACAAAGCTAATTTAACATCCTGAGTTGGATTATCAACCTTTTTTCCGGGGGGTGGATTAGGCTGTAGTGTAGGGGCACGCTGCAGCGTGCCCCTACACTCACATAATATGCAGGCTTTTTTCAACACCGTCCCGAGTTTCAAAGCATTGACAGTAGGTTCCATTTTTAGTACCTTTCTAAAACTCTAAACAAGGGCGGGGTGTTGAAGTGGAGAAGAAGGTAGGCGAGGAGCTTTACCGGCTTGTGGCAATCAGGAGTGAAAGCGGCCAGGAGCAAGAAATCCTCACTTACTTGGAGCACCGCCTTAAAGCGATTGGATTCACCCCTTTTCGGCAGAAGGTCCTAGACAACAGATATAACCTAATCTGGACCGCCGGTCCGTACCCCAAGGTACTCTTTTCAGCCCACGTTGACACCGTTCCGGCATTCGGGCACCTCGAGCTCTACTCCCCAAAAATACAGGACGGGCGGCTTTACGGACGGGGAAGCGTGGACACCAAGGCCGGTATAGCCGCACTTATCTTGGCTTTGGAAACTGCCCATGAAAGCGGTATTAAGGTGAACGACTGTGCCTTTGCCCTCACCGTAGACGAGGAACAGGAGGGTCTGGGGTCAAAGCTGCTCCCGGAAGTAATTAAGGCCGAAGGGGCCATAGTTTTCGAGCCCACCGAGCTTATCATCTGCCCGATAGAAGCTGGCTCGATCGAGGTGAGGATAGAGCTAACCGGAACCCCGGCGCACGGGGGCGACTTTGAGTCGGGGGATAACCCGATCATGAATGCCATTTCCCTGGTCGATTCCTTCAAAGGGCTCAGCTTCGTCAAAGATTACCATCCGTTAATAGGCGAAGGCGGCTTTAACATCATGGAAATCAGGGGAGGGGGAAATGCTCTCATTGTCCCTCACAAATGCGAGCTTTTTGTTGATTTCAGGGTTCTCCCCGGACGGGATGTGGAAGATGCCAAGAGGGAACTTATACAACTATTGGATGAAAACAGAGCGAGCTGGCAACTGGTGGACATAGACCCACCATTTGAATTGGAAAAAGACGAGCCGATAGTTCGGGTCGTGGAGCAGTCTTATAAAAAGGCGCTGGGTAAAAGCCCGGAATTTGGCGCTATCAAGAGTTGGACCGATGCCGGGAATCTTGTTTCCGGCGGCATTCCCAGCGTCGTTTTCGGGCCAGGAAAACTCGCCGTTGCACATACCCCTTATGAGCATGTAGATTTAAACGAGGTGGTGGCCATGACAAAAGTTTTATTTGAAATTATCAGGCTGGTATCGAATAGATGATTTATTTGTATTTTGTAGTTATCAAACTTGTCTATAATAGAGATTGCTTCGCTACGCTCGCAATGACATGCAAAGAAGGCAGTATTTAGCGAGAAACTGCACCCACTTCGGTCATTGCCAGGGAGTGAAAAGACCGAAGCAATCTCGTTTGTAGAAGCTGTGTTATCAAGACTTTCATACGTAAAAGATCAGGACAGAATTTCCCTAACAAACATAAATAAGGCGACCCGATTTTAAAAAGGCATTTTTAACGTTTAAAGGCCTTGTTTGGTGAGGGTTATCTATTAGTTTCTAATTATTTTGGACAGCAGGATATATATATCAAAATTGAAAACCTCTAAGGGTAGTCTCGACCGGTTTAAACCTTAAACCTCTCTAACCTCTTTCAGCTTTCTTATAAACTCTTTTATCTCGCTTGCTTTCACCTTCATGCTCACCCGATTCACAACCAGTCGGGCTGTAATATCGGCGATTGTCTCTATCACCACCAGCTTGTTTTTCTTGAGCGTCTCACCGGTCGCAGTTAAGTCCACTATAACATCCGAAAGCCCAACCAGGGGAGCGAGCTCCACTGACCCATACAGCTTCACTACCTCGGCGCTAATCCCCTTTCTGGCAAAGTGCTCGTGCGCGATTCTTGGGTATTTGGTCGCTACCCGGAGTATCCTGGTCGAGTAAAAATCAAACCCCTTTCTTGCGGCGACGACTAATTTACATTTACCAATATGGAGGTTCAAAGGCTCGTATAAATCATGTTTCTCCTCGATAAGTGTATCCTTACCCACGATCCCGCAATCGGCAGCCCCGTATTCAACGTATGCGGGCACGTCGGTGGGACGTATGATGAGAGCCTTGATTCCGTCCTCCGGATACTCGAAGATGAGTCTCCTCGAATCGTTCAATATTTCGCCGACGGAAAAGCCCGCTTTTTTCAGAAGCAAGGAAGCTTCGTTTAGAAGCCTCCCCCGCGCTATTGCCACAGTTATCACTCTTCTTCCCTCCAAATACTTGCACCGGCCATCTCCAGTTTTTTATCGAGTTTATCATATCCCCTATCCAGGTGATAAACCCTGGATATCTGTGTTTTCCCCTGGGCCGCCAGTCCGGCCAAGACCAATGAAGCGCTCGCCCGGAGGTCGCTGGCCATTATCGGGGCTCCGCTGAGATAGGGAACCCCTCTTACCACCGCGCTGTTGCCCACCAGTTTTATATCCGCTCCCATTCTCCTTAGCTCTCCGGCGTGCATGAACCTCTGCTGGAATATGTTTTCAGATATAACACTCAGACCCTCCGCTATACTCATAAGGGTCATCATCTGTGCCTGCATATCCGTAGGAAATCCGGGGTAGGGAAGTGTGGTTATATCGACGCTCCTTATTCTATCACTGCCCCTGACCCTTATGCCTCCGTTCACTCTCGAAACCTCCGCCCCTACTTCGAGCAATTTCCCGATTACAGCGCCGACATTTTCAAACCGGCAATTTTTTATCAACAGGTCGCCCTGAGTGATGGCCGAGGCTACCATGAACGTCCCAGTTTCGATTCTGTCGGGCATGACCTCGTGTCCCTCCACCGGACGAAGCCTCTCCACCCCTCGAATGGTGATGATATCCGTACCGGCCCCCTGGATTTGTGCACCCATCTTGTTGAGCACGTTGGCAAGTTCGGTAACCTCAGGCTCACAGGCGGCGTTGAGCAACACCGTTTCACCCTCAGCCAGCACCGCAGCAAGCATTATGTTCTCTGTGCCGGTAACTGTGGAGATGTCGAAGGGAACGATGTTCCCACGGAGTTTACCGACGCTGGTTTCTACATATCCCTCGTCAATTTGAATATTTGCTCCAAGTATGCCCAGGCCCTTCAAGTGCTGGTCGATAGGCCTCTCTCCGATTGCGCATCCCCCGGGAAGGGATACCCTGGAGCGGCCAAACCGGGCCGTAAGAGGGCCCAGAACAAGCACGGAAGCGCGCATCGTTTTTACCAGTTCATAAGGGGCGACCAGATTATCGAGACGGGTTGTATCGATGGAAAGTACACCGTTTTCATATTCCACCTCTGCCCCTAAGATTTTGAGAAGCTTGGACATCGTCCTGACGTCGGCCAGGTCCGGTACGTTCGTAAAGGTATTCCTACCTTCCGTAAGAATGCATGCGGCCATTAGCGGAAGTACGGCGTTCTTTGCGCCGCTCACGGTTACTTCCCCTACAAGCCTCCTTCCGCCCTCGACTATTATCTTATCCATTTTCCTTTTATAACCCTCTCTATGCCTGACAGGTCTTTTGTCAAAGAAATGTCCTTGAATCCAGCCTCAGCGAACATCTCTATTACTCTATCAGATTGGTTTACCCCAACCTCGATGATACACCAGCCATCCTTCTTCAATGCTCTTTTTGACTGAAGGATGATTTCCTTTATGTACTCTATCCCCTCCTCACCGCCGAGAAGAGAGAGCTTAGGCTCATAATCCCTCACGTCCCGGTCAAGGCTATCGTAATCAGTTCTCTTAACATAGGGCGGATTGGAGACAACCAAATCAAAGGACTCGTCCTTAAAGCAGCCTAAAAGGTGAGCACAAATAAACGAAATCCATTCAGAAACGCCATGCCTTTTTGCGTTTTTCCTGGCGATCAAAATTGCTTCATAAGAAATATCGGTAGCAAATATACTGGCGTCCTGGCGCTCGGACCCTAGGGTTACCGCAATACAGCCGCTTCCGGTACCTACATCGATTATCGAAGGGGAAGTAAAATTCTCTAGAATTTTTAACGCCTCTTCCACCAGAACCTCCGTTTCCGGCCTAGGAATTAACACATCGGGTGTCACCAAAAAAGACCTTGAATAAAATTCCTTTTCACCCAGTATATAGGCCATCGGTTCCCTTTTTATCCTTCTTTCCAGCAATCGGTTGAATTCCTCGACCTCTTCCGGCCCGAATTCTCTTTCCGGATGGGAATAGATGTCTTTTACTTCAATGCTCAAAGCCTTAGCCAGAAGTAAAAACGCCTCCAGTTCCGGATTCTCTATACCCGATTGTCTAATTACCTCTTTTCCCTGATTATATAACTCCCTCAAAGACACACCCTTTCTATATTTCATAAACTTAATTTGAAGTAGGAATGATTTTATTCAGTCTCCCGGCGGTTTTCAAGTTTCCGTATGAGCATGAATAGCTAGGGGCGGCCCGGCGGGGCGCCCCTACTACATAATCGTTGTGAAGAAGCCAAACAGGAGCTTGTCATTCCCGCGGAAGCGGGAATCCAGAACTAGATAGGGCCCGCAATACAGCATAATTCATGACTATGCTATATTTATAGGCCAACAATGTATAAGAAGATAATCCTCGCATCATCATCTCCCAGAAGAAAGGAACTCCTCGCGAAACTGGGAATAGAATTTGAGGTTATTCCCCCCTTCGTGGACGAAGTTCCGCTCAAGGACGAATCACCGGCCGATTTTGCGCTCAGAGTTTCAACGGAAAAAACCTCTGTCCGTGGCCCAGGGTCTAGAGAGCAATTGCGTAGTGATTGGCGCAGATACAATTGTAGTTGTTGATGAAGAAATACTGGGCAAGCCCAGGAATAAAGAAGAGGCTAAATATATGCTTGAGAGGATTTCGGGGAGGGAGCACCAGGTCATTACCGCCTTCTCCATCGTAAAGCCAAAAAGGGAGATTCTGCACAGGGAGACTGCAGAGAGCAGGGTCAGGATTAAAACCCTTGCACCATGGGAAATAGAAGGTTACATTAAAACCGGCGAACCGATGGATAAAGCGGGAGCCTATGGCGCTCAGGGTGTGGGAGCGTTCATGATAGAGGAAATAAAAGGCTCTTACACCAATGTCGTAGGGCTTCCTCTTTCCCAGCTAGTCGACGCACTCACAAAACTGGGAATTCTAAAGTTGTTTGAAGAAGATGGAAATAGCCGAAAATCTGAAAATCATACGAGAGAGAATTGAAAGGGCCGCTAAAAGGGCTGGAAGGAACCCGGAGGAGATAAGGCTTCTCGCCGTCACCAAGGAGGTTGACCCGGAGAGGATAATAGAGGCCACTAGATGCGGAGTTGATATATTTGGAGAAAACTACGCACAGGAGCTTAGGGATAAGCACGATATAGTCGAAAAAGCCCTCGAAAAAAAAATCAAATGGCACTTCATAGGCCGTCTCCAGAAGAATAAAGTTAAATACATTTTGGGTAGAGTGGAGCTTATTCATTCTCTGGATAGCCTTTCGGTTGCTGAAGAGATAAACAAGAGGGCCGAAAAATTGGGAATAAAAGTACCGGTTCTCCTCGAAGTAAACATCGGAGGAGAAGAGGCAAAGGGTGGAATCAGGCCGGAGCAGGTGGAGAGCTTTCTGTTAGAGCTGAGGAGGTTTTCTCATATCACCGTGGAAGGACTCATGACCATGCCTCCCTATTTTGACAAACCGGAGATGGCAAGGCCCTATTTTATACAGCTTAGAAAACTTAGAGAGAGGCTTATCTCCGGATTCCCAAGCCTCAAAGAACTTTCCATGGGGATGAGCGGGGATTTTGAGGTGGCCGTCGAAGAAGGGGCCACAATCGTCAGGATTGGAACGGCAATTTTTGGGCCGAGGAAAGAAACATTGGCCGCGAATTAACACGAGCAGTATTTAATCCGCAGTGTGGATGAAATGGAAATAAATAGACACGAATGAAAAAAAGCAGGATACACGATGAAAGATGCAGGATTCAAGATAAAGGACAGGTCTATCGTGCATCATGCATCGTTCGACTGAGCTCACGACGAAGTCTTGTATCACTTTATTCGTGGCAATCCGTGTTTATTAGTGTCTGAATTATTCGGAGAAAATATATGCAGATGAAGATCGGTTTCATAGGCGCGGGTAATATGGCTGAGGCTCTGGTGAAAGGACTTTTGTCGTCGGATGTGTTCAAGAATGACCAAATCATCATGAGTGATGTAGTAACTGAAAGACTAAACTTCATATCGTCTCAATACCACGTTAGAACCACATCGAATAATAATGAAGTTGCTAAATCATCGGACCTCGTAGTACTCGCCGTGAAGCCGAATCTGATCGGTGTAGTCCTCGACGAGATAAAAACACTTCTAACTTCCAGAAAGATTCTCATCTCCATTGCTGCCGGCATTACCACTTCTTTTATCTCTCGGTTTATAAAAAAGAAAACAAAGATAGCTCGAGTGATGCCCAACACGCCAGCCTTGGTGCTCGCCGGGGCTTCGGTAGTCTATTGTAATTCTCTAATAACCAGAGAGGAAAGGGAGAAGATTAAGCACATCTTCCAATCCATAGGGGTCGTCCACATTATAGAGAATGAGGAACTATTAGACGCAGTTACCGGTCTTAGCGGCAGCGGCCCGGCCTATGTGGCTATGTTCATAGAGGCGCTTTCCGACGGCGGCGTCAAAATGGGGCTTTCCAGAGATATGGCCCTTAACCTGGCTGCCCAGACTGTCTACGGAACCGCCAAAATGGTGCTCGAAAGCGGCATTCATCCCGCCGAGCTTAAGGACAAGGTTTCATCCCCCGGAGGGACGACCATAGAAGGGATAAAAGAACTAGAAGTACATGGATTAAGAGGTAGCGTAATCTCCGCTGTCGAGTCCGCTACCCGACGCTCAAAAGAACTATCCAAGGGAGGAAAATAATGTTCATTCTTGGGAATTTCGTTATGGCCATAGCACTAGCACTGCATTACATACTGTACATCTACATGTGGATTATAATCATAAGGGTAGTTATTTCCTGGGTAAACCCGGACCCTTATAACCCCATAGTGAGTTTTCTTTATAAAGCCACGGAACCAGTGCTTAGACATGCAAGGAGGGTCATACCGCCACTAGGTGGAATAGACCTCTCTCCTATTTTGGTTTTCGTAGCAATATATTTTCTGGATACGTTTCTGGTGGGAAGCCTATCGGAGTTGGGAGCCAGGATAAAATCGGGAAACTTTTAGTAATGTAAAGCCGCATGGCCATACGTCTTTACATTACTAAAGCAAGGGATATTAATGGCAGGTTCAAAAGAAGGACCCACTATCATCATCGAAGTCCAGGTTCAACCGAAGTCATCTCGTGACGAGATAACCGCTTATCAGAGCGGAAGAATAAAAATAAGGGTTACTGCCCCTCCTGAAGGAGGAAAAGCAAACGAGAGACTTAAAGAAATCATTGCTGAGGAATTCGGTGTTTCAAAATCAGGGGTGGAGATAGTGAAGGGACAGAAGTCGAGATTAAAGATTATTAAAATATCGGGAATCAGCCAGGGAGAATATGATTCGTTTGTGAAAAGATTGACAGATTAATTTGTCCGCAGAGACGCATGGCCATGCGTCTCTACATTAATAATTCATGGAACAACAATGCCATCAATCACAGTTCGAGGATTAAACACTCATTACATTTCAGGAGACGATTTCACGAAATCCCGCCCTACCGTTTTAATGATTCACGGGGCCGGGCAGAGCACTGCCACGTGGGAATATCAGGTTGATATCCTTAGAAGCCATCCCCGGTTTAATATTCTCATAATAGACCTTCCCGGACACGGCAAATCCGAGGGTAACGGCTACAGAAGCATCACCGAATACACGGACTTTGTGAAAGACTTCACCGATACCTTGAGCTTGGAGAAACTCATCCTGGTAGGCCATTCCATGGGTGGAGGCATAGCACAGGTTTTTGCGGTTGACTATCCGGAGAGCGTCTTAGCATGTGTTCTCGTGGCTACAGGGGCAAGGCTTCGAGTGGCCAAAGAGACCCTATCGGCCGTAAAGAACAATTACGACTTATTTTGCGAGGTCGCACCCACGCGTGCCTTTGCCGTTTCCTCTTCCGAAGAACTAAAGACAAGGTTTAGAGAGGGTCTTCACCGTACCAACCAAGAAGTCTCCTACTGGGACCTGATGGCCTGTGACGAATTCGACATCATTAACGAGCTTGGAGAAATTAAAGTCCCTACGCTCATAATTTCTGGAGAAGAGGACATACTAACTCCTGTAAAATATGGAGAATATCTGAGCCAGAATATTTCTAATTCAAAGCTTCACGTGATAAACGGCGTGGGGCACTTTATGATGCAGGAAAAACCGGACGATTTTAATCGGGTCTTACTCGAATTCCTTAATTCGCTTTAACTAAGCGACTTCTCTAATATTCTCGAATATAGCCTCTTTCACCGCACTCAGGTCAGGAGGGAGTTCAACCGGAATATTGGCATATTTCGATGAGACGTCGTCGAGAGTACCTTGATGGTATCCGATTTTAAATTCGACAAATTTGAGTCCATGCGCGGTAGAAATTATAACAACTCGGTCCGTAGGATTAAAAACTCTTCTCTCCAGAAGCTTCAAGAAAACCGCAATCGCCACCCCGGTATGGGGACAGTTGAAGGTTCCGGTCCTGTCCACGAGCGCGGCGGCGTTGGAGAGCTCCTCCTCGCTCGCCTGCTCCACTATACCGTCAAACATCTTCAGTATCTTTATGGCCTTGTTTACGCTCACCGGGTTTCCTATTTGTATGGCACTGGCCAGTGTTTTCTCCGCTTTTACCGGGTGAAACTCCTGAAAGCCCCTCAGATAGCTGAGATAAAGCGGATTTGCCCTCTGGGCTTGAGCGCACACTATTCGGGGAAGTCTGTCAATCAACCCAAGCTCGTACATTATTAGAAAGCCCTTCCCCAGTGCCGACACGTTCCCCAGATTGCCCCCGGGGATGATCACCCAGTCAGGCACTTCCCAGTCAAACTGCTGGCATAGCTCTATGCTTACCGTTTTCTGGCCCTCGATACGTAGAGAATTCATCGAATTTGCCAGATATATATCGTGCTCTGTACAAATTCTTTGCACCATTTCCATGCAGCCGTCGAAATCGGTATCGAGCGATAGCACCAGGGCGCCGTTGGAGATAGGCTGAACCAGTTGAGCGACCGATACCTTGTTTCTGGGAAGAAAAACGATAGCCCTTATACCGGCAGCGGCGCAGTAGGCAGCAAGTGCAGCCGACGTGTCTCCGGTAGAGGCGCAGGCAACTGCCGGAATGTCTACACCATCCGCAATCATCTGCTTTACGACCGACACCAGCACGGTCATGCCCAAATCCTTGAAGGACCCGGTGTGGCTGTTCCCGCACATCTTAATCCAAAGGTCTTCAATACCGACCTGCTTTCCGAATCTCTCTGCCCAGAAGAGATTGGTTGCCCCCTCGTACATCGACACGACGTTCTCATCCTCTACATACGGGCACACCCATTCCTTCTTCCCCCAGACCGAGCTTCCGTAAGGCCAGATTTGGCGCCGGTAGCGGTTGTCAAAAAGCTCTTTCCATTCCTCGGCCGTTTTCTCCCGGAGAGGCCCTAGGTCGTGCATTACCTCGAGCAGGTTTCCACATTTCCTACAGCGATAGATTATCTCGTTTAACTGATAAGTTTCCCCGCACTCCTCATTTATACACTGAAACCAAGATTTATATTCACTCATGTCCTCAAAACACAATACATCTTAGCATTTTGACTGTCAACGCTGAATACGGTTTGACCCAAAGATATATTTAGACTAATTGATCTGTATGTAAGCTCCAGGGATTCGATTTTATCCGCCATTTGCGAAAACCAGTAATGTAGTCCAGTAGAGACTGACGATGGCCTGTCTCCACAACATCCGTACGTGCTCGATTAAATCATTCGGCTACCATTATTAATCAGCATAGAGTATTGATCATTCTCTTAAATCCTCCAACTTATATGGGTCAAAAACATAGAATGCTCCCCCTTGACAACTTTTAGCGAATTTAGCTATAATTAGGACTAACTAGTCAGTACTAATTGGGAGATTGGTACAAGTGAAAAAAAGCAAGGAGAAAATAATAAAAGTCGCCTCGGATTTGTTCCATAAGAAGGGATACCAGCGGACCTCCGTGGATGAGATACTGGAACGGAGTGGAGTAAAAAAAAGTAACTTCTATTATCACTTTAAAAGTAAAGAGGAACTGGCTCTCAAGGTCCTGGATCTTAGAATAGAAGAGTTTGAATCGAACGTAATCTACACGACTCTCCGAGATGCTTCTCTTTCTCCCAAGAAAAGGCTTCATAAATTCTACGAGCGGGTGAAGGCTTTTCATCAAAGTCTTAAGTGTAGGGCCGGGTGTCCGTTTGGGAACCTGGCTATAGAGATGAGCGATGTAAACGAAAAATTCAGAAAAAGGCTGGGCCTCTTCTTCGAGAGGTGGGAGAGAACGATAGAAAATTGTATAAGAGAGGGGGTTGAGAATGGTGATTTTAGGAGTGACCTAAACCCTGCCCTTGCCGCAGGATTGATTCTCTCCCAACTGGAAGGGGCAATTATGATGGTTAAAACCTATAAGACACTCGACCCCCTGGCCAAAGGAGCCCAGTCTGTACTGAAGTTATTAGAAGCGGCATAGAATAATAAGCAATATATGTCCATGACGTGTATAAAAAAATACCACATAGGAGGTTTTAAAAGATGACGGAATATCTATTCAAGAAAGACATATCCCAGGACATAGGCCTTCTCAAAAAGATCAATCCGGAGCTCAATCAGGCATGGATGGATTTTCATAACAGCGTTTTTGCGGACGGTGCGTTAAGCAAAAAAGAGAAGGAGACCATAGCCGTTGCCTGCGCCCATATCACTAGATGCCCATATTGCATAAGGGGCCGGGTAATGACATCCAAGAAGAACGGGGCAACCGACGAAGAGATTGTAGAAGCAATTTACGTGGCGATGCGTTTTGCCATGGGCGCCCCCTACGCCTTCTCCAGCATAGCCTTCGAAGCGGTGGACGCGATTGAAGACGGCATTCCTCTTACCGAGGGACATTTCTTCAAAAAGGACATCACCCATGAGATCAATCACTTCAAGGACTCCAGTGGAGAAAATTTGTCAAAGCCGTTCTTGGAATTCCACAAGAAGGTTTTCGCCGACGGGGCGCTCAGCAAGGAGATGAAAAGAGGCCTCATCGGGCTTGCCTGTGCCCATCTGACCAGATGCCCATACTGCATAAGGGGTTGCGTGAAAGATGCCCTCAGCTTCGGTGTATCGAAAGCGAAGATGGCCGAGGCTATAAACGTGGCCATGGTCATGGGGGCCGGGGCATGTTACGCCCATACCGGAATTGCCATGGATACATTAGCCACTATTAATGCTAGAGAAGCGGAAAGGGTTAAGACCGCGGCCGGTAAGTAGGAAATCAAAAATTTCCTCTAACTTGTCTGGCAGTTTTATCACCGAATTTATTTTTGAGGGAACGATCCGTCCTGAGCACTTCGACTCCTCAGTGTAAACTCCGTCGAAGTACCTGCGTTCCCTACATTAACCTTTGGATCGTTCCTAAAAACCATACTTTTAGCCGTTATCTCATAAGCTTTACTCCGGCAAATTGCCGCTTTTTAGAGACGCATTGCAACGCCTCTCTACTCTTATTAACATGATTACCGTCTTAGTCTTAGCATAGGTCAAAATATGATGGTCAGGCTAAATCGATATCTTTCTATGTGTGGCATTTCCTCGAGAAGGAAGGCGGATGAACTCATAAGGAAAGGAATGGTAAAAATAAATGGTCTCGTAGTAAATCAACTTGGGCAAGAGGTCGATACGGAAAGAGACGAAATTGAAGTCCTTGGTAAGGTGGTAATACCAGAGAAAAAAAGGTATGTGATTCTTAATAAGCCCCGTCTTTATCTAACCGCACTGGGAAAGGACGAGGGCGGGAAGAAAACCATCGAAGAACTAATCAAGGATATCCCGGAAAGGGTTTATCCCGTGGGAAGGCTGGACTACGATACCGAAGGGCTTTTGATTCTCACAAACGACGGAGAGCTGGCCAACAGAATACTTCATCCCCGATACAAACTGCCTAAAATTTATATCGCCCTAGTCAGAGGGACGGTCAGTAGGGATACACTCGAAAAAATGATTAGCGGAACCCGTCTCCAAGACGGCAGTGCAATTCCGGACTCCGTGAGAATAATAAAACAGGAGAATGAGAACAGCGTCCTGGAGATAACATTCCACGAGGGAAGGAAGCATCTAGTCAAGAGATTTCTTTCAAATTTTGGCCACCCGATCCTGAGGTTAAAGAGGATTGCAGAGGGGCCGATAAAGCTGGGCAAACTCCCTATGGGCCGGTGGAGATATATTAAAGAGAGAGAATTAATCGCTCTCCGAAAATCAATGGGTATGAATCTATGATTTTAATTAGTATCAACTTACCTTTACTACTCGTTAACTCTTATGGTAGGATTTCAGCAGCGGGGCAATAAAGTTTTAACCTTCGAATCATTTTAAGGAGTAGGGAGCAGTGTTCATCACATTTGAGGGTGTAGAGGGAAGCGGGAAAACCACCCAAGCCGAACTTCTTCGAGATTTTCTCCTAGAAAAAGGGTATAGGGTAACGCTCACCCGAGAGCCGGGCTGGGGCGCATTGGGAAGACTTATTCGCCGGATGCTGCTTGAGGAAAAAGACCTGGATTTAGACCCGATGGCCGAGTTATGTCTTTTCTGTGCTGACCGGGCACAGCACGTAAGGGATTTGATAAAACCAAAACTCAAAGAGGGCGAGATCGTAATTTGCGACCGATTTGCAGACTCGACGGTGGTGTATCAAGGTTACGGAAGAAGGCTGGACCTAGACCTGGTCAAGAGGCTGGCAAAGGCTTCCGCACTCGATCTACAGCCGCGTCTTACTTTACTTTTTAATCTTCCGGTGAGACTTGGTCTATCCCGACTGGAGAAGAGAGAAGGAAAAACCAAAATGGACCTGGAACCGCTCGAATTCCACGAGCGAATAAGGCAGGGCTACATGTACATAGCCCAAAAGGAGCCGGATAGGGTAAAGGTAGTGAACGCCGCAAGGGACATTAACGAGATTCAGGAAGAAATAAAGGGCATCGTGGTCGAGTACTTACCCAAACGCAACTCCGTCATCGCCTGAGCCTTCTATAAAAACAGGTCCTTTGAAGAGCTAAGTTAGGCTTTTGGGAAAGGTCAAACCATACTCTTCTAGCTTTCTTCGAAGTGTGAGTCGGTTTATGCCGAGGAGCCTGGCCGCTTTAGACCGGTTCCATCCACTCGCGTTAAGCGCCTCTTCCAGGAGAATCCGTTCGGCTTCCTTGAGTATATGGCTATACACGTTTCCATTCGTCCTTCTTGAGTTAAGAAGGTTTCTCACCGAGTTTCGAAGCGGGTCCGTGAATGAAATGTCTTTTGGCCCGGAAAAGGAAGGCGGGGCATTATGCAGGTCCAGGTCGTACGAGGTAAGGTAAGGGGTCTTGGCGAAAGCAATCGCCTTTCGCACCGTGTTTTCGAGCTCCCTCACGTTACCGGGCCAGTCGTATTCGATGAGCTTATTAAGGAATTCCTTTGTCGCTCCCTTTATGTCTTTTCCGACTTGAGTGCTGTATCGTCGGGTAAAACACTCCATCAAAAGTGGGATATCCTCCTTTCTCTCGCTGAGTGCGGGTAGGTGTATCCTCACCACGTTGATGCGGAAGTAAAGATCATCCCTGAATTTTCCCTCGCGAACTAGCTCCTCCAGGTCCTTGTTGGTTGCGGCTATTACCCGTATGTTTACTTTAACCTCTTTGTTGTCCCCAAGCCGGGTGAAAGTCCCATTTTGAAGAACACGGAGTACCTTTGCCTGGAGGGGAAGGGACATATCTCCGATTTCATCGAGGAATATTATGCCCCCGTCCGCTTCTTCAAACTTTCCCATCCGGGAAACGTTTGCCCCGGTGAATGCCCCCCTCTCATGTCCAAACAGCTCTGCTTCCAGTAGGGTCTCCGGTATTGCCGCACAGTTAATTACCACAAAAGGCTTCTCCCATCTGGTGCTGACCTTCCAGATTGATTCCGCCACCAGGTCCTTACCCGTTCCGCTCTCTCCGGTTATGAGCACCGGCACATCGACTCTCCCGATCTGGCCTATCACCTTGCATACCTCCTGGAGCATCGGCGAGTTTCCAACTATTGCGCAAGTTACACCGCTTCCCTCTATTTCCCCGGGAAATTGAATCAGCTTACCCTTTATTTCGGATTTCAGGCCCAAGGCACGGTCGAGTGAGTCCAGAACCTTTGATTGCTCAAGGGGTCTGATAATACAGTCAAAAGCCCCGAAGGTCATGGACTCGATTAGGTATCTGGAGCTCTTTTGAGAGGTGAGTATTATCACAAATGATTCGTTCTTTAGCTTGTTGAGCCCGCTGATGCTTAAGCTATCCACGTCTAAGAATACGACATCCCCGACGGGGACATTATCCAAATCCCCATGCGGGATAAGTTCGGCTTTGCCCGAAAGTATGCGTTCGAGTTCCCTCACCAGTCTCGAATCTTTGGTTAAAAGTATAACCTTTCCCTTCATCTCTATAATCTCCAAATTGTCACAGAAATATACAGTTTGTTTAGTATATAATCAAGAAAATGCCTAGTCCATAGTTGTAACTGTCCAAAAGAAAACGATTTTTACACCTGGCATTTCCCTTGCCAAAGTATTTAGGCTAATTTGGAGGCCGGTGAGTTGTCATGCGTTCAAGGAGACCTAGTACGTGGAGATTATTGTCCCCATTGCCATTGTTCTTTCTACCTTCTTAGCCCTGAACATAGGGGCAAATAATTCTGCAGCATCCATGGCGACGGCTTATGGAGCCGGGGCGCGTTCAAAAAGAGAGGCTGTGGTATTAATAGCTATCTTTGCCCTTCTCGGTGCTTTTCTAGCCGGAGCACCGGTGGTAAAGACACTTGGAAATGGCCTCGTTCCCCAATCGGTACTTTCCTCCCACCTTGGGCTTGTGCTAATAATCCTGCTAATCGCGATATTCTTTATTTCCTGGGCGAATATTGTGAGGGTGCCAGTGGCCACGACCCACGCAATAGTATGCGCCGTAGCCGGCGTAGGTTTATATGCAAGTTCATTAAATGGCAGGAAGTTTTTCGAGATCGTCACCTGGTGGGTGGTTACCCCGTTTGCAGCCTGGTTTTTGAATTATCTTATAGGCAGGTACTTATATTTTAAGACGCTAAGGCTTCTTACCAATCGTTTCTCCGAGGAGAGTATAAGGAGGATATTAACCCTGCTACTTACCTTATCCGGGTGTTATGTTGCTTTTTCTGCCGGTGCCAATAATGCAGCCAATTCCGTCGGCCCGCTTGTGGGCATGGGGCTTTTAAGCCCATCTGTCGGCGCGGTGCTGGCTGGCCTGGGCATGGGAGTGGGGGCTATACTTCTGGGGGGGAGGGTTCTTGAAACCGTAGGCAAAGAGATTACCGAGATATGTGTGTTGAGGGCAATATCAGTCGAGTTTACCGCTGCTACCCTTATACTGATCGCTTCCATCTTCGGAATACCGGTCTCATTAGCAGAAATCGTAACCTCAGGTATAATAGGTTTTTCATGCGCAAATCAAGGCTTCTCGATAACGGCCCAAAATAAGCATGTGCTCAGGATTGCGTTTTTTTGGTTTGTAGTACCATTTTTCGCCGTGGCCATAAGTTATGGGCTATCCTCGCTTTATTTTAACTACAACGTATCAGCAATGATTGGCAAAAACTTTTAGTCAATAAGGAGAATCGGTCGACATGGTAGGAACTATATCCCCACATGGGGGGAAACTGGTGGATAGGATACTAAAAGGGGAAGAAAGGGAAGAATGGATAAAAAAATCTAAGAGCTTTAAAAAGATCATTGTCTCTCCACGGGTGGTCTCAGACCTGGAACTCATCTCAAACGGAGCGATGAGCCCGAATGAAGGGTTCATGGGAAAGGATGATTACGAAAGCGTAGTGGATAATATGAGGCTGAAAAACGGGCTTGCCTGGAGCATACCCATTACGCTCCCGGTAACCTCTGAGCAGTCGAAAGAACTCCGGGAAGGAGAAGACGTATCGCTTTATGATGAGTCCGAAAACCTTTTAGCCGTCTTGCATCTTCAGGAAATGTATTCTTATGACAAGAAAAATGAGGCGGAGAAGGTCTATAGGACTACGGACGAGGCGCATCCCGGTGTCAACGTGATTTATAGACAGGGAGATGTGCTCCTTGGCGGAAAGATTAGCCTCATAAATAGGCCGCCGGACGTTGAATTCCCGAAGTACAGATTTGACCCGGCTCAAACCAGGATGCTTTTCAGAGAGAGGGGATGGAGAAGGGTGGTTGCTTTTCAGACAAGAAACCCTATTCACAGGGCGCATGAATATCTACAAAAGTGTGCCCTGGAGATGGTTGACGGCCTCTTAATTCATCCCATAGTGGGCGAGACCAAAAGCGATGATATTCCCGCTGATGTTAGAATGAAGTGTTATCAAGTGCTCATAGAGAACTATTATCCCAAAGACAGGGTAATCCTTTCGGTCCTTCCGGCAGCAATGAGATATGCGGGACCGAGAGAGGCCATTTTTCACGCTGTGGTGAGGAAGAACTATGGGTGTACACACTTTATCGTAGGAAGAGACCATGCTGGCGTCGGCAATTATTACGGCACATACGACGCACACAAGATATTCGACGAATTCAAGCCCGAGGAGATAGGAATAACCCCATTATTTTTTGACCATTCTTTTTATTGCCGAAAATGTAATGGTATGGCTACGACTAAAACGTGCCCCCATCCTTCGGAGTTTCACGCCCATTTAAGTGGAACCAAGGTTAGAGAACTGCTTAGAAACAAACAGGACCTTCCCATCGAATTTACCAGACCGGAGGTTGGAAGGATTTTGATGGAAGCATATAGTGAATGATTAAATTTCTTGAGAGTGAACTAGAACCATTGGAGGAGGTAAAATGAGATTCAACCAGATACAGGTAGATAAGTTAAATAAGGAATTTGAAAGCAAAAGTCCGCAAGAGGTGATCGCGTGGACGCTCTCTAATCTACACCCGAAGGTCGCATTCGCTTCCAGTTTCGGGGCGGAAGACGTGGTGTTAATCGATATGCTGGCAAAAATAAATCCGGAAGCCAGAATATTCACCCTGGATACCGGACGGCTTAACCAGGAAACATACGATGTAATAGATGAGGTTAGAAGAAAATACAAGATCAAAGTGGAGATTATGTTTCCCAACCGAGACGAAGTGGAACAGATGGTAAGAATCCACGGAATGAACCTCTTCTACCGGGGGAAAGAGAACAGAATGCTTTGCTGCGGCATAAGAAAAGTGCATCCGTTAAAAAGGATGCTGTCAACCCTGGAGGGCTGGCTAACCGGCATCAGGGCCGATCAAACCCAGAACCGGGCAGGGGCTAGGAAGTTTGAGATTGACGAGCAGTTTGGAGGCATTTTGAAGGTGAATCCGATAATCGAATGGAGCTGGGAGCGGGTTTGGGATTATATCCGGTCAAATGATATTCCCTACAATAAACTCCACGACAAGGGTTATCCCAGCATCGGCTGCGAGCCGTGCACCCGCGCGGTCAAACCGGGCGAAGACCTGAGAGCAGGCCGCTGGTGGTGGGAAAGAGACTCGGATAAGGAATGCGGCTTGCACGCAGACCATGGTGAAGTCAACAACAGATTACAACAATCCGGATAGACCGTTATTATGATTCTCCTCCTAAGTTGTCGGTGTAGGAACGCGAGCAAGCGTTCCTACACCTCTAGTATACTAAGCCCATGGCCAAACCTAATTAAAGTTCTTTTTGCCCCTTCCACAACACTATCTAAGGACAATAACTCTAGATGCGACTGGGTTGTCTTCTCATCTTCTCTCCAATATCATCCGCATACCGTATCTAGGCCTTAGGGTGATGAGGGGTTTTAGCTCTACGGGGTGCCCGGGCACAAGACGCATTCTCCATTTGCGAGCTACCGTGGCCAGTACGAGCATCCCTTCCATCCAAGCAAAAGGCTCGCCAATACACCGTCTAGGCCCTCCTCCAAAGGGAAAGTAGGCGAATTGCGGGCGTGAAGCCTGGAGTTCCGGAGTAAAACGTCTCGGGTCGAATCGAAGCGGGTCCGGGTAGAAGCGCCAGTCCCGGTGCATGACGTATTGGCTCATGAAGATAAAACTGTCTTTGGGCACCTTATATCCATCTACTTCATAATCATCAATCGCTCGACGGGCTACCGCCCATACCGGCGGAAAAAGGCGCATGGCTTCGGCAAACACCATTCGGGTGTAAGAAAGTCGATTCATATCTTCCACTACCGGTAAACGACCTCCCAAAACTTTATCTAACTCATGGTGAAGGCGGTTTTCTACCTCCGGATGTTGGGAGAGCAAATACCATGTCCAGGTAAGGGCATTTGCGGTAGTTTCGTGTCCCGCCAGAAAAAGGGTCATAGCTTCGTCTCTAACCTGCAAATCTGTCATCCCCTTTCCATTGCTTTCCTCGCCCTGGGTCATGAGCAACATGGAAAGAAGATCGCCCCGGTCTTCTCCTTTTACCCTCCTTTCTTCGATCATCCTGTAGATAATGGAATCAAGCCTTTCCCGCGCTCTTTCAAAACGGCGCGTGCTGGGAAGGGGTAGCCTGTCCAGAATTTCAGAAAACGGAAGCAAGGTACGGGGGAACATTTCGATAATAACAGTTATGGTCTTACCGATATCCTCGGCTTCCGATTCTACATCGGCGTCAAAAAGCGTCTTCGCCACTATCGCCAGCGTGAGCCGCATCATCTCGTTATCAACGTCAACAGTCATTCCTTCTTGCCAACGTCTTTCCATGCGCGAGGCATATTCAACCATGACTTTGCCATAAGAAGAAACCCTATGGTGATGGAATGCGGGTTGAATAATACGGCGCTGGCGAAGATGAAACTCTCCTTCACTGGTTAGAAGCCCATTTCCGAGTACTAGCTTAGCTCTCTCCAGCGCCCGGCTTTTCAGAAAATTGCGGTGATGGGTCACCAGGACATCCTTGATTAGGTCCGGATGATTAAATAAAAATGCGTTCCGGGGGCCGATCCGGAAATGAGAAATATCTCCATATTCCTCGGCCATCCTGTTCAGGAAACCGAGCATATCACCGTAAAAACTAAGGAGTGAGCCGACCAGCGGCTTGCCTTTAGGGCCGGGGGGCAAGGGGTTAGTCATGATATTCCTCTTGTGCACTTATGCATACAGAAGAGAATGATGTGAAATCTTATCATTCATGTCAACTATATTTTGGTTTCAGGGGTTTACGGTGATAGAATTTGATATTAGTCGCCTATGTCTCGATTGGATTAATATTCTTTAACTTCGTTCAGGCCGTAAGGCACAAATGAAAATACACAAACTGGTAAAAAGGAGGGAATATGGAACGGATTCGAGTCGCCTCGCTTCAGTATTACATCCGCCCGGTACAAACCTTCGACCAGTTCCGTGACCAGGTAGAGGCACTGGTCGAAACCGCCGGGGATTATGACTGCCATCTGATGGTCTTCCCGGAGTACTTCACCGTACAGTTGCTGACACTGGGGAATGTGAAGAGGCCGATGAATGAACAGATTCGCGACTTGGCCAGCCAGGTTCCACGTTTTATCGACCTTATGAGTGCGTTAGCGCGTAAGAACAACATCTACATCGTGGCCGGAACGATCCCGGTGATGGATGATGGAATAGAATTTGTTTACAACGATTCCTTTTTCTTCAGCCCTTCGGGAGGATTCGGTGTCCAGGGCAAATTGCACCTGACCCGGTTCGAGTCCGAGGAATGGAAGGTGTCTCCCCGGTCAAACCTTAAGGTTTTTGATACCGAGTTCGGCAGGCTGGCCATTGCTATCTGCTACGACGTCGAGTTTCCGGAGATCGTCCGGGCTATGGCCCATGAGGGGGCAAACATACTGGTCGTGCCGTGTTGCACCGATGACCGCCAGGGGTTTTTAAGGGTGCGTTATTGCTCGCATGCCCGTGCCATCGAGAATCAGATGTACGTGATACAGTCCTGCACGGTAGGCTCGCTGCCTATGGTTCCCGCTGTCCATATGAATTACGGCCAGGCATCCATTTTGACCCCGAGTGATTTTCCCTTCTCCCGAGACGGCATTCTAGCCGAGGGAAACCCCAACTTGGAGATGATGGTAATCGGAGAGCTTAACCTGAAGACTATACAGGAAAGCCGGTCTTCCGGCACCGTTCTTCCTCTCCTCGACAGTCGTCGTACTACCGAGATCATCTCGAAACCGGAGGTTATTTTCCTATGACCGGGGATAGTACAGGAATCATAGTCAGGAATACCAGGCCTGAAGACTTCCAGGAAATCTTGGAACTGTCGCTAAAGGTCTATCCTGATTTTCCTCCCTGGGCGGAATGGCATTTGAAATCTCACCTGAGGGTATTTCCCCAGGGACAACTAGTGGCGGTTGAATCGAAATCCGGGAAAATAGTGGGAATGGCCGCCAGCCTGATCATACTCTGGGATGATTATGACATAAAGGGTAGCTGGCGTGAATTCACCGATAACGGGATGTTTACCAACCACGACCCCAAGGGGCGGACGCTCTACGGGGCTGAAGTCATGGTGCATCCGTCCATGCAGAGGAGAGGCATTGGAAAAAAGATTTACCAGGCGCGTAGAGACCTGACCCAGAGGCTGGGGCTCCTGCGGATCCGTGCCGGCGGACGTGTGAACGGCTACTTTAAATACGCTGAGGAGATGAGCGCGGAGGAATATGTTAAAAGGGTGATTGATGGAAAATTGAAAGACCCTACCCTTTCTTTTCAGCTTAAAGAAGGATTTAGCGTTTTGGCGGTGGTGCCTGATTATTTACCTCATGATAAAGAGAGCCTAGGTTATGCGGCCATTATAGAATGGATAAATCCACAGGTGGCAAAGCCAGAGGATTACTCCGGCTCTCTGTCCTTAACTTTTAATAAGCCGGCATCCTCGCAGTAAATTTTTCGGTTTGATGAATATTATTTCAAGGCAGGGGTATGTCTTGCAACTTAAATGGGACTATCTTTATGGAGTCCGGTGTAGCCAGGTATATGACCAGTTTTGTATCCGGTGGGGGTATCGTTTTTTTGAACGTGTAAGTGCGTAGCTCTCCCATGCTTGAACGATGCCATACTTCCACTGGATTACCCATGTTATCTATGAATGCCAGGTCGATAACCCGATTTTCCGGGTCTTTGACATAAAATTGGAGGGTATTTTTTTCGTCGGATAGGCTTTCTTCAAAAAGGTCATCGAACATCTCGGAAAAGGCTCCGCCGTATCTTTCCGCTGCTTTTTTAAGCTCCTCCTTGTTCCCTTCTTCGAATTCTTTTTTCTTGAGTATATAGCTCTCCTTGGTCAGATAGGTTACTTGAACATTCCATTTGTCCAGCGTGCTTGATGCTATGGGTTCACTCGGATGGGATATGAAATCCTCGATGATGACCATGCCCTCGTTTTCGAGTGTCGGTTGAAAAATCTCCAATTCTCCTTCCAGGGATTTGATGACCTTGGCGTTACGGGATGGATTCTTCAATTTTATTCTTTCTTCAAGCGTGTCTTTCTTTTCGGAGCTGGAATCAAAAAACGAAGAGGCTTTATTGGTATCCTTGAGGAGGTTTTGGCCGGTATCGTCCACCGCCAGATATAGCCGTGTGGCGCGGATGCCCAGGGAATCCGAAACCGCACCACCCTCGATCTTGAGGTTTACTTCGCACCCGGAGAAAAATTCACCGGTTGTACGGGTATCGGTGACCTCGCCGACTGCTATTTCCACTTCCTGTGCTTCCCCTTTTGCCGGCAAGAGTAAAGACGCACCAGATAATATACAGGGGAAAAAAGCGAGTCCGAATAATAAACTCTTAGCGGTATGAATCTTAGTTTGCATTTAGCCGAAACCGATAGAATTGTAGAATATTAGAGATGTGATTTCAAGGTGGTTTTTAGGTGCTACGGTGAAGTTATTTGTCGGTTTTGAAACAGTGTGGATTTATAACAATACACCATGTGGCATAGCTAATCGCCCATCCGAATAATTTGTAGTGTTTAACCAATCTAAGGTAGATTATATGATAATTCCTTCAAGTTATTAAAGTTTTCAGAGGCTATCTATAGGAGATATCATGAGTGATGACATCGAAACCCTGAGGCGGATCTTGAAAGAGAATCACACTATCGCCATGGTTGGGCTCTCGGCAAACTGGTATCGTCCGAGCTACTTCGCGGCAAAATACCTCCAGGACCACGGCTATAGGGTGATTCCGGTGACTCCGGCCCATAAGGAAATTCTGGGGGAAAAATGCTACCCTACTCTACTGGATATCCCGGAAAAAGTCGATGTGGTGGATATTTTTAGGAAACCCGAGGATGTCCCGCCGATAGTGGAAGATGCGATTAAGATCGGAGCCAAGGTTGTGTGGATGCAGCTTGGAATAATCAACGATGAGGCGGCCAGACGGGCGCGCGAGGCTGGACTTGAAGTGGTAATGAATCGCTGCATGAAGATCGAGCACGCTCGTCTCTTTGGGGGGCTTAATTTTATTGGAGTGCATACCGGGGTTATCTCTTCCAAGAGACCAAAATGGCTACCGTATTAACCGATTGCGGATTTCGGATCTCAGATTTCGGATTTGACTGCTCCGCAATCCGCATTCAGCAATCCGAAATCGAGTGGGGAGGTCGATAAATGGCTGATAGGAAATTTGGTTTTGAAACGCTATGCCTTCATGCGGGACAGCTTCCCGACCCAACTACTGGGGCCCGCGCTGTTCCCATATACCAGACCACCGCTTATGTTTTCGATAGCACCGACCATGCAGCCAGTCTTTTCAACCTGCAGACCTTCGGAAATATCTACACCAGGATAATGAACCCCACTAACGCTGTATTTGAAGAGCGAATGGCCGCACTGGAAGGCGGCCGAGGGGCCTTAGCGGTTGCTTCAGGCATGGCTGCCCAGATGGTAGCCCTTCTTACCATCATGGAGAGCGGAGACGAATTGGTATCTTCGAGCACCCTTTACGGAGGCACCTACTCCCAGTTCGATGTTAGTTTTAGAAAGCTGGGGATAGAAACCAGGTTTGTGAATCCTGATGACCCCGAAAATTTCAGAAAAGCGATAACCAAAAGGACAAAGGCCATTTTTGCGGAAACGATAAGTAACCCGTTGGGTAACGTCCTAGATATAGAAGCCGTGTCCGCTATAGCCCATGAGGCCGGAATCCCGCTAATCGTCGACAACACTTTTGCCACTCCATACCTGTGCAAGCCCATCGAGTACGGGGCGGATATAATCGTTCACTCCGCTACTAAATTCATCTGCGGTCATGGGACATCCATCGGCGGGGTAATTGTAGAGTCGGGAAAGTTCCCCTGGGATAACGGAAATTTCCCTGGCATGATAGAGCCCTCAAAAGGCTACCACGGTGTCAGGTTCTATGAGACATTTGGCGACTTCGGTTATACAATGAAGGCGCGATGCGAAACGCTTAGAACCTTGGGTCCTGCGCTTAGTCCTTTTAATGCTTTTCTCTTTATCCAGGGGCTTGAAACCCTTCACCTGAGGATGGAAAGGCATTGTTCGAATGCTCTGGCTATCGCTGAATTCTTGAAGGAGCACCCGGCGGTAACATGGGTCAATTATCCCGGGCTTCCGGACAGTCCTTATTTTGGGCTGGTAAAGAAATATCTTCCTAAAGGCGCCGGTTCAATTTTTACGTTCGGGATTAAAGGCGGGATAGAGGCTGGAGTAAAATTCATCGAGAGTCTTCAGCTCTTGAGTCATCTGGCCAACGTGGGCGATGCAAAGACACTGGTTATTCATCCAGCGTCCACAACCCATCGTCAGCTTAACGAAGAGGAGCAGAAAAGCGCTGGCGTGACACCGGATATGATTCGCATTTCTGTGGGACTGGAAACTCTCGGTGATATCCTCTGGGATATCGACCAGGCACTGGAAAGTTCACAGAAGGTAAAATTAAATTTCTAACCACTAAGACACCAAGAAGGAATATGAGTTTAAAACGGAATTCAGAAGTCAGGAGTCAGAATACAGTAGACAAAAATATTTTATTCTGAATTCTGGCTACCGGCTTCTATACACTATTTTCACTTCGTGCCTTAGGCTCTTCGTGGTTTAATTATTTATATAAAGGTAACAACATGTCTGCCCATGAATTCGGAGAATCACCCGTAGTTATCGTAGACAAAGGGTCGGTAGGGGTTGTCGAGACCAAATATCACAGCTTCGCGTTTCCGCCGAATAAATTAACCCTGGATAACGGAGAAAAGTTAGGGCCAATAACTGTTGCCTATGAAACATATGGGGACCTGAACGAAGCCAGAGACAACGTAATACTCATAGAACATGCGCTGACTGCCAGTGCGCACGCTGCCGGGAAGCATAATACAGACGACAGATATCCGGGCTGGTGGGACGTCATGATTGGCCCGGGAAAGGCGTTTGATACGGAAAAATATTTTGTAGTATGTTCCAACATACTGGGCAGTTGTTATGGAACAACCGGGCCTGCATCGATCAATCCGGAAACGGAGAGACCATACGCATTTACATTTCCTCTTATTGGAATAAGGGATATGGTGCGTGTGCAGAGGGAATTGATGAACCATTTGGGTGTGAACCGTATTCGGGGTATCGCCGGAGGTTCTATGGGCGGGATGCAGGCGATCGAGTGGGCCCTCCTTTATCCGGATATGGTGGATTCGATTATTCTAATTGCCTCCGCCCCGAAATCCACTCCACAGTCTATAGCTATCCATAAAGTAGGGATCCAGGCTATAATGGACGACCCGAACTGGAATGGTGGCAATTATTACGGCAAAGAGCCGCCAAATAAGGGGCTGGCAATAGCCCGGATGATAGGCCACATAACTTACCTAAGCGACGAGTGGCTCTGGCAAAAATTCGGACGAAAACACACAGACCCACTTAAAATGAAACGTAGCCTAGACAGTAGGTTTGAGATTGAAAGTTACCTCGAGCATCAGGGCTCAAAGTTCGTCCAGAGATTCGATGCAAACAGCTATATCTATCTCCTCCGTTCTATCGACCTCTATGATGCCGGAGAGGGTTATGATAGCCTCCATGATTCTTTCAAGAGGATAAAATGTCAAAAGGTTTTCGTGGCTTCCTTTTCTTCCGACTGGCTTTATCCCTCTTATCAGTCGAGAGAAATCGTAGAGGCGCTCAAGACAAACGGAATAGGAGTTAGCTATCATGAAATCAATTCTCCCTACGGCCATGATTCCTTCCTCCTAGAGTATGAAAAACTCACCAGCCTTATTATTGATTTTTTAGATTCTCTCGAGTAGAAGATTATCAAAACTCTTCGGCCGTAAATGGGCGATGCAAGAGTCAAATGAAAATCCTGGATACAGCATACATCAATTTTATCATTTATTTATTCGTGTAAATTCGAGTCTATCCGTGGCTAAATGCTTAAGATGAAGATAGGCGTTGCGCTTGGCGGCGGCGGGGCAAAAGGGTTCGCACACCTTGGCGTGCTGAAGGTCTTAGCCCAGGCCGGAATCGAATGTGAAGTTGTCTCCGGGACCAGCATCGGAGCGCTGGTGGGTGCTACGTACGCTGCAGCTAGCCTTGAGGATTTCGAGAAATCTTGCAAGAAAATTAAACTTACCGATATCCCCATGCTTCTTACACCCACCTGGCCGAAGCAGGGACTTTTTAGCGGCAAAAAGGTGCTTGACCTTTTGAGCGAGCTTATAAAGGCGGAAAATATCGAAGACCTGGAAAAGCCCTTTGCCGCAGTTTGTGTGGATTTGAATGACGGCGAAATAGTCACATTTACCAGCGGTAATCTGACCCAGGCACTAAAGGCGAGCATGGCTATACCTGGTGTTTTTACTCCGGTCGTTATCGAAGACAAGTTGCTGGTAGATGGAGGAGTGCTTGAGCCGGTGCCGGTGCGGGCGGCACGCTCACTTGGTGCTGAATTTGTAATTGCGGTAGACCTTCTGGCTCATTCCCATCGGCACAAAAAGAATAACAAAGTCAGGAGCGGTAAAAAGGACGAAATCGAAATCCAGGGACCGATTTCAGTACCTGACTACATCAGTAAAATTTGGGAGAAAACATATTTGGGAAAGCAATTTAATCTTAAGGGCAAAGATAAATCGCATGAACCGGGCATTCTCGATATTATCCAGATAACTTCTCTAGTAGCACAGAGAGGAATGACTAAGTATCGTCTCAAAGAACATCCTCCAGATTTTATCATCAGGCCGGAGGTGGCGGATGTGGGGATGTTCGATTTTCATCGCGGAGATTGGATAATAAAAATTGGAGAAGAATCGGCCAAAGCAGTTCTTCCTAAGTTAAAAGAAGAGATAACTAAACACAAAAGCAAGTGTTTATGAGAGATACACGATGCAAGATGCGCGATTCCCGATTCTTTTAATTCTATCCTCCATCCCGTATCGTGCATCATGCGTCATCTCTTGTATCAATTCGTGTCTGAGTAGGTGTAGTTTCTCTTTTGCTTCCCAAATACCATTCCCTAAAGAGAAGAATCCAGGTCGGGATAAACTCAATCCATACAATGCCGTATATGGAAACCTCCAATAGACCCCGGGGTTCGAAGTAATACCGAAGGTAATAAAGGGGAAGCAGCACGGTGAGCAGGAGAAGCGATAGCCTGGGGCGAATAGCCAGAAAGGGTATCATCCAGGTGTAGTACCAGGGAAACTGGGTTGGACTCAGGAGAAAAACACCGGCAATAATCAAAAGGCATTTTTCAAATACATCAGATGGTCTTTTTGTCTTAGTAAAGCTTATGTAAACGGTCCATAGTACCGCCAATACAAAAACCACTATGCGTGCCGTCTTCTGACCATGTCCCGGGTGAATATCAAGCAGGTGCAATATGAATTCAGAGGATTAACTTAAAAAGCGAGCTGTTATTCTCCCATCTCTCTGCATAAGCGTTAAACCCGGAGCTTTCATCGAGCCCGGCAAGGTAGGCGGGTAAAAATAGTATAGCGGTGAGGCTGCAGAATAATCCCAAGGGCAAGATTAAACGCCTGAGGTTTGAAATCAGAGGGTGAAGAATCAAGGGCAAGAGCGCCACTGGCCAAATTTTTACCGCTGCAGCCAAGGCTAATGAGAAAATTGATGGTAGATATCTTGCCTGAACCGATAGCACGACCGCGCCCAGGGCTAAGGGGAAAGCCAGCAAATCGAAATGGCCGGAGTTGAATATCTCCTTAACTAGAAAGGGGGCCACCAATAAACTGCAACGCTGAGAAGGGGCAGATTAAAGATTCGCAATAGGTATATCAGCAAGGCCAGGGTCACAAAATCAAAAAAGAGAAGTATAACCCTCCAAGAGAAAATGCTCCAGGGGTTTAGCCAATGTGCCAACCCAAAGAACAACTGCGAGATCGGTGGATATATAGAGCGTAGACTGGGATGGTTAATGTTTAGTATTACATTCCCGGATTCGTCAGCGAGTTTGTGCAATTTCGACGGAACTGTGGAACGATTTTCATTCTGAATCACCTGTTCGGATGAATAGGCATACGGGTTAATACCATTTGCCAGGACAGCGCCATCCCATAGGTAACGGAAATAGTCGTCCTCTAAAATCGGAGTGGAAAGTAACATGGAGACTCTCATTCCGACTCCCACTACAATAATCCAGACGAGCAGTTTTCCGGTCGGATTAGTCTTGGAGATAAGAGAGCAAATTAATAGGTACAAAATCCCGGAGATAATCAAAATAGCGACCAGGATTAAAACGGGTTGCTCAACGAGAGGGATTTTTTTGTCAAAGAACTTGGAAATAAGAGTGAGAGCAATAAATACCGGCCAGCGAGATACCGATTGCCCACCATAAAAGTTCATTCCTCTCGATGTTATTTGCTATCTTCAAATTTTTATTATTAGACAGTTAAGGGAAGCCCGGATGTATGATAACATAGGAAGTGATTTAATGTATTTTGGCTCGATTAGCTGACTTTGCAATATAGGTCCTAGTGTCATGTATCTTAAATAACTTTACTATATCTTAGGACTTTGGTATCATGGGCATATCCCTAACTTTATGGAGGAGAACCCATGAAAACCGGACGTCCGAAGAAACCATTGGTCCTCCGGGATGAGGATCGTTCGCAGTTGAAAGCCATTGCATCTTCACGCAGCATGCCCCATTCTCTTGTCGTTCGAGCGCGACTGGTGTTAATGGCCGCAGATGGAGTTTCCAACACGGTCATCGCCCAGAAGCTAGGCCTGAGCAGACTCTCCGTCGGCTTATGGCGCCAACGCTACATCGCCCACGGAATCCAAGGCTTGAATGATGAGCTCCGACCGGGGCGACCGCGCACCATTTCCGACGAGAAGGTGGCTTCCGTGGTGTATAAGACATTGCATACAAAACCCAAGAACAGTACCCATTGGTCGGTTCGCTCCATGGCCCGACAAATGGGTGTCTCCGCCCCTACGGTCAATCGGGTCTGGCGTGCGTTCGGGCTTCAACCCCACCGGCGGCGTCATTTTCAGCTTTCCACAGATCCTTTCTTCGTCGAGAAAGTACGGGATATCGTCGGGCTTTACCTGAACCCTCCAGATCACGCAATGGTTCTGTGTGTGGACGAAAAAAGCCAAATTCAGGCCTTAGATCGAACCCAGCCCATGCTCCCCATGGGATTAGGTTATGTCGAAGGGGTGACCCATACTTACAAGCGTCATGGCACTGCTACCCTTTTTGCAGCGTTGGATATTGCCAGCGGTAAGGTCATTACCACCTCCAAGCGCCGTCATCGTCATCAGGAATACCTAGCTTTCCTCAAACACGTGGACCAGAACGTCCCCCAAAACCTGGATATCCATCTGGTCGTGGACAACTATGCTACGCATAAACACGCGAAGGTCAAGCGGTGGCTGGCCCTCCATCCACGTTACCACGTGCACTACACCCCAACCTATGCTTCATGGCTAAATCAAGTCGAAATCTGGTTCAATCTCATCACCCAAAAGGCCATTCGCCGGGGGACATTCAAGAGTGTCAAAGATCTTATTACAAAAATCGACGATTATGTCAAGCAATACAACAAACGTCCTCATCCGTTTTCCTGGACCGCAACCGCTGATTCTATCCTCTCTAAGATTGAGAGACTTTGTCAATATATTTCCGAGACATGACACTAGACATAATGGAGACTAAATCAAAAGGGATTTACACAATAAAAGCAGATGGCCCCTGGGAGAAATTGGGCAATCTGGCCGAGCCGATAAAGAACGGAACCTCGGCAAGACAGAATTTTGAGCGAAGAGGGTTTCAAGTCACCAGAATAGAAACGATATCTAAAGGTATTGTCGACCCAGAGAGAGTCGGTTGGGTAGATTTGCCGACTGAGGATTTCAAGAATTATAAGTTATATGATGGAGACATTCTGTTTAGCCACATAAACAGTCTAGAGAAACTGGGCAATTGCGTAATATACGAAGGTGTCCCGGAGAATCTTTATCACGGAGTGAATACTCTTCTTATAAGGGTAAATCAGCGCGTCTTAGACCCAGGATATCTCCTTTATTGGTTAAGGTCAGATTACTGTAAGGGTTATTACCTAGAAAATGCCAGGCGGGCAATTGGACAGGCGAGCCTGAATCAAAGGGACATCGGGGAAATCCCTGTTTTTCTTCCTCCTCTTTTAGTACAGAAGCAAATCTCTTCTAAGATTAAGGAACTAATGCAAGACGTGGAAAGGGCTAGAGCCGCTTGCGAAAGACAATTGGAAGCGGCGGGGGCTCTAAAAGCAGCCCATTTAAGGCAAGTTTTTGACAGCGAAAAGGTGAAGAAGTGGGGAAAAAAAAGGTTGAGTGAAGTATGCGCTTACCAGTCGGGAATCTGGGGTGAAGAACCGGATGGCTCGTCTCAGTCTCAATTTATTTTGCGTTCAAATAATATAAGGGATGGGAAAATTGTTTTTGATGACGTAGCCGTTAGAGAAGTGGAGCGGAAATATTTAGCTAGTAATGCTTTGATTTCTGGTGACATTTTAGTAGCCACATCTAGCGGCAGCAGGGATTTAGTCGGCAAAAGTGCAATCTTCATACCGGCGGATGAAAAGACTTACCTATTTTCCAACTTTACTATGAGGTTAAGGGCTATTCCTGATTTAGTGGACTATTTTTATCTATACTTCTATCTACAATCTCCTCAAGCAAAAAGGTTATTAGGAATAATGCAGGATACGACAACAGGATTAAGAAACCTAAATCGTAAAGAGTTCCTGAGGCAATTAATTCCTTTGCCGTCTTTGAAAGAGCAGCAGAAGATTGCTGCTGAGCTTGGCGAAAGATTGGTACAGGTTGAAAAGCTTTATAAGGCAACGCAAAGGCAACTCGAAGCCATCAATGCCCTGCCGCAGGCAATTTTGAGAAGGGCGTTTGAGGAAGAAATATGCCGGAAATGTTCATAAAAATGTTGGGGATTGACAAAAATTTCATTATGAAAATCGATGGGCATAGGTTTTTTTTGATAATCATGAATGGTTATGATGTAGGGGCGACCCGCCGGGTCGCCCCTACAAGGTGAACAAATCTCCTTTTACCCGTACATTTGGAACTAGATGGTAAAGAGGCAGAATATATAAAAGAAAAAACACGATGTGATGCCGTGATTTTGGAAAGAGCATTAAATGGTAAAGCACAATAACTCTCGTAAAATCACCTCTCCTCAGAGCTTAAACTCATATATTAAAAGCATCTGCGATATTATGCGTCGTTCGGGTAGAGCTAGCGCCATACAATACGTGCCCGAGCTTACCTGGATTATTTTCCTTCGCATTCTTGATGAGAAAGAGGAGAGGGAAAAGGAGAAGGCTAGTAAACTAGGGGTTGAGTTCCGCCATGCCTTAGAATATCCCTACCGCTGGCAGGATTGGGCGGCACTAACTGATTGCCTAACGCGGATTTCGGATTTCGGATTGAAAAATAAGGAATTACGTGAGGGGGCAAGAGGGTCATTAAAATCCTTCGTCAATGACGAGCTGATAACTTATCTGAAAAATCTGAGGGATAAACCTGGCGCGAGCCATCGCCAGAAGATTATCAGCGAAATCTTTTCATCTATCCAGAAAACGGGAATCGACACGGAGAGCGACCTACTTGAGGTCGTAAACAAAATCAACGAGTTATCATTAGACTGGGTTGATGAGACGCACATGTTTACGGTTTCTCAAGTGTATGAAGGTCTCCTCCAGAGGATGGGAGAAAAGAATAGCGATGGAGGTCAGTTCTTCACCCCTAGAGAAATTGTCCGGGTGATGGTAAAAGCTATAAGTCCGAGGATTGGAGACACCGTTTATGACCCTTGCTGCGGAACGGGGGGCTTTCTGGTAGAGGCTTATGAGTATATGAGAGAAAAAGCAAAAAGATTAGACGAACTTGGAGTTCTCAAGAATGGAACCTTCTACGGAAGGGAGAAGGAAAGCCTGGTCTATCCGATTGCTCTGGCAAACCTTCTTCTACATGGGATTGATGAACCACATATCTGGCATGGAAATACTCTTACCGGTCTCGAATTCCATGGAGGTCTTTTTCGAGAATCACCTGAACAATTTGATATCGTTCTCACTAATCCTCCCTTCGGCGGAAAAGAGGGGAAGGAGGCGCAAAGCTGCTTCCCATTCAAAACCTCTTCCACACAATTACTCTTTCTCCAGCACGTCATGGACAGCTTAAAACCGGGGGGAAGATGTGGGATTGTCTTGGATGAGGGAGTCTTATTTCGCACGAATGAATCGGCATTTGTGGAGACAAAGCGGAGGCTACTTGATGAGTGCAATCTCTGGTGTGTTGTCAGCCTCCCGGCAAGGGTTTTCGTGAATGCCGGAGCCGGAAGCAAAACCAATCTCCTCTTCTTCACGAAGGGAGAACCCACTAAAAACGTTTGGTACTACGATTTATCCGACCTAAACGTAACCAAAAGAAGGCCGCTATCCGCAGCGCATTTTGATGATTTTTTTAGACTCCTACCTCAAAGGGCTGTCAGTGAGCACTCCTGGTCAATATCTATCGAGGAAATCAAAGACAAAAACTACAACCTCAAGGCAATTAATCCCAATCGAAAAGGTTTAGAAGATAAACGAACTACGGATGAGCTAATCTATATAATCGAGGCACAATCGGAGCAAATAGAGAAAGCATTACAGGCACTCAAAAGCAAATTACATAGTACGGAATAATTTCGCTTTAAATGTAGCCTCTTCGCTAAATTCCTAATGTAAAATTTGCCGATTGGCTATAGTGATCTTTTTTACTAGTTTTTCCTAATCCTCAAAAAAGCCCCCGCTGCATGTGCGGAGGTTGTAGGTTTAGGTGGGAATAAGCGAGCGGGGTAGCCGCTCTTCCTCTTGGGGTTTTGGCCAGTAGCCCCTGGCGTATTAAGAAGGGTTCATAGACATACTCGATTGTATCTTTATCCTCGCTAACCGCAGCAGCTATAGTTTCTATGCCGACCGGCCCCCCCCTGAATTTCTCTATGATTGTTGTTAGAATAGACCTATCCAGATTGTCAAGCCCGAGAGAATCCACCTCGAGCATCTCCAGCGCATCCCGGGCAACATCAAGGTTGATAACGCCGTCGGCCTTGACCTCGGCAAAATCCCTCACTCTTCTTAGCAGTCTGTTTGCAATCCGGGGTGTCCCTCGTGCCCGATGGGCAATTTCATTTGTCCCTTCATCGGTGATTTTAACGCCGAGAATTCGGGCAGACCTTTTTATTATTCCTTCAAGTTCTTCAGCCGTATAGTAGTCTAGCCTCAGGTCGACCCCGAATCGGGAACGAAGCGGAGATGTGATGAGGCCGGTTCTGGTTGTCGCCCCGATCAAAGTGAACTTATGCACGCTTATCTTCATCGACTTAGCCGTTGGCCCCTCCCCGATCATGAGGTCGATTTTATAGTCCTCCATAGCCGAGTAGAGATACTCCTCGACGATCCGGTTAAGTCGGTGGATTTCATCTATGAAGAGAACATCGCCTTCGTTCAAGTGGGTTAGAATCGATGCCAGGTCGGCTATCCTTTCCACTACCGGGCCGGAGGTGGCGTGAATTTTAACTCCGAGTTCGGTGGCGACGATATGGGCAAGGGTAGTTTTTCCGAGACCCGGGGGGCCGTAAAGAAGGACGTGGTCTAAAGCTTCCTTTCTCCTTCTGGCCGCTTCAATGAATATCTCAATCTTCTCTTTTGCCTTTGCTTGACCCAGATACTCCTTGAGGTACTTTGGTCTCAGGTTGGACTCGAAAAGGGTATCTTCTTCCTGGAGCTTTGGAGTAACTACTCTTTCGTCCATTTCTCTATGTGAATAACATATTACTCTTAAAACGGGCAAAAATAAACAATCGATTCTAAATTGATTATAGTTTAGTCATGGTGAAGCCGTCAGGTTTTCAATCATCCAGGAACGGGTATATTGTGAAGGGTACGAGTCCTATTTAAGGAAGAGGTAAAATGAGAAGGTTGCCACCGAGAATGCAGGATGTGCTCTATCATGACCTTATCCTTCCGGAGGAAACCCTTGAGCTAAGAAGAAGGATAAGAGAGTTTTCCATCGAGGAAATTGCCCCTGCGGCTCAAGGGATCAGCCAACGAGAAGAGAGTAGAGAAGCTTTTCCTTTCGATTTATTCAGGAAAATGGCCGAGGCAGACCTTTTTAAGATTCCATTCTCCGGGGAATACGGTGGAATGGGGTTGAAATATCCGGCATGTGCTACAGTGACGATCATCGAAGAGCTTGCCTACATGAGCAATAGCCTGGCAGCCATTTACGATGCCCACTCCATACTGGCAGGCAATGTACTATCGAGATATGGGTCAGATTCGATAAAAGAGAAATATTTGGAGCCGCTTATTTCCGGAAGGGTTATCGGCTCCTTTGCCACTTCCGAGCCCGAGACTAGCTCTGATCTTTCCCCCAGCGCCCTAAAAACAACTGCGGTGAAAAGGGGGAATAAGTACATCGTGAACGGGCACAAGCGTTTCATAACCAACGCCTGCGTGGCTGGTTTTGTGTCGGCCCTGGTAAATATAGGAGGCCGCTTAAGCATGCTGGTGATTGACCTCGATTCAAAAGGGTGCAGGGTGGGTGAACCCGACCGGAAAATGGGCAATAAAGCCTGGCTTACATCCGACATTTACTTTGAAGAGGTGGAGGTTCCGGAAGGAAACTTAATCGGCAAAGAGGGTGAAGGGCTTCGCATCGCTCTTGGGACGCTGACTTATGGAAGGGTGGGGATCGGCGCAAGCGGCGTAGGGATGGCCCAGGCGGCCTTTGATGAATCCGTCGAATACATGAAAAAAAGAAAGGTCTTTGGGAAAAAGCTTTCCCAGTATCAATACTGGCAGTTTCTCCTGGCGGAGCGAGCGATACAGATAGAGAATGCCAGGAATCTATATTCCAAGGCGGCCTTAAGGCTGGATATGGGAGTGGAATTCCCGGAGCCCGAGGCGGCGGGGGCAAAGTATTACGGCACCAAATGTGCTGTAGATATGGCCCGGGATGCCGTGCAGATATTTGGCGGTTACGGTTACATGAGGGAGTTAAAGCATGACCAATCCACCTACAAGGTCGAAGAAATTTATAGAGACAGCAAGGTGGGAGAGATAATCGAGGGCACGAACGAAATACAAAAGCTGATTATATCTAGGGCAATATTCGGCAGAGACTAAAGCCGATTAAAAATAAATCTCCAAAATACTATTCTGCACCAAAGAATAGATTGGTATTCTTACTCGCCTTCTTTCTGTAGAAAGCCTATTCTCCGGCAAGGGCTCAAGTTGTTGCATCCTTGACACGAATTCAATTTACTCACACCTTCCTCATAATCTTGAGCGATTCCCTTAATGCTATTTCTATATCTTTTTCCTGAGAGGCCACTTCTTCTAACTTCGAGATATGTTCATCGATCTCATTTTTTTTGTAGCCCAAATTTAGCAGGGCGGAGATCACGTCCTCCAAAACTTCCACCTGTTTTTCCACCTCTATCACCGGTCGAATTTTTGTGACTTTATCCTTAAGCTCGGTGACCAGTCTGGATGCTAGCTTAGGCCCGATTCCGGGGATTTTTTTCTTAGCGAGGTCTCCCGAGGATATGGATTCAATCAGTTCCGTTGGAGATACGCTTGAGAGAATATTTGTGGCCATTCTCGGTCCGACACCGGAGATGCCGAGAAGCGATGTAAATAATTTCCTCTCATCCTCGGTGAGGAAACCGTAGAGCTCTATGCCATCGTCCTTAACGTGTGTATGAATTTTAAGCTCGGTCTCGCCGCCGAGCTCGGGAAGGCGGTAATAGGTAGAGAGCGGGACAGAAACGCCGTATCCTACTCCATGAACATCGACGACTATCTTACCCAGTGTTTTTTCGGCAATCTTACCTCTCAGAAGGGAAATCATCCTCCGTCCAGCGATACCTCCTTCTTCTGGATTTAATTGCTCCTCTTCCTAGCCGCTCGACCGTTTGAGAGAGATGAATATGGCATAAGGCGATGGCAACAGCGTCGGAAACATCGGCTTTCTTCCATTCCGGAATGCCTAGTATTCGGGAAATTATCTCTTGAACTCTTAGCTTGCTAGCCCTACCCTTTCCGGTCAGCGCAAGCTTTACCTCTGTGGGTGCATATTCGTGCACCGGAATTCCAGAAACCGCTGCGGCGAGAAGTGCCACACCCCTCGCTTGTCCGAGTTTTAGGGCACTCTTAGCATTCTTGGCAAAAAATACATTCTCGATAGACATAACGTCTGGAGAGCAACGGGTTATTACTTCTATAAGGCCCTCGTAGATGCTTTTTAATCTGGTTGGAAGTGGAGAAGAGGAAGGACTTGGGGTTATTCCGCCACTTTCGATGTGGATAAGCTTCCCATTCAGAATTTCTAAGACCCCAAAGCCACAAACCCTAGAACCGGGGTCAACTCCTAGAACCCTCATCCAAAAGCCTGCATAAGTTCTTCCGATATATCAAAGTTTGAATATACATTTTGAACGTCGTCGCTGTCCTCGAGCGCTTCCATAAGACGAAGCATCTGCTCTGCTTCTTTTCCCTCGATCCTGACACTGTTTTGGGGGATCATGGTGATTTCCGCCGAAGTATATTTGAGCCCGGCTTCATCGATTGCAGATTTCACCGCCTCGAAGACATCGGTAGAGGTTATAACAACGAGCTCACCCTCCTCCGTTTTTACATCATCCGCCCCGGCTTCCAGAGCAACTTCAAAGAGTTTATCCTCATCTGTGGTACCCTTATCAAAGGCGATCCTCCCCTTTTTCTCGAATGTCCAGGCAACACATCCGCTTTCGCCCAGGTTGCCGCCATACTTTGTGAATATCCTCCGTATCTCGGATACCGTGCGGTTCTTGTTGTCGGTAAGCACTTCTACTAAAACAGCGCTTCCGCCCGGGCCGTACCCCTCGTAAACTATCTCGTGGAGCTCCTCTCCCCCAATCTCACCGGTGCCCCGCTTTATTGCTCTATCAATTGTATCCTTGGGCATGTTTTGATTCTTGGCAGCGGCAATGGCCATGCGCAGTCGTGGATTTGTGCTGGGGTCGCCTCCTAGTCTTGCAGCGACGGTAAGCTCTCTTATCAGCTTTGTGAATATCTTACCGCGTTTAGCATCGACAGCGGCTTTTCTGTGTTTAATATTGGCCCATTTGGAATGACCTGACATATTTACTTCACCTCGTTTTATCAAATCTCAGAATTCAACTTAATTTTAAAGGATTAGTCTATGAGTAGCAAGACCAGAGCTTGGCTTTTATCGACTTATTTTTTCGACAGATACGCTCAGTGGTTGGGCCCCGGGGATGGAGGTTACCAGTGTTGCCAAGGGTTCACCGGAGTTAACTTCTTGGACGGTTAAGGTCCGGGTAAGTGGAGTAATCTCCTGTCCGGAAAGCGGTGCGAAGGTAAATCTGACCCGAGCCTCTCCCGGCAAACCGAATACCTCCGCCTTTATCCGGGATTCCCTCCCGATATCGGTCTCCGGGACTAAAATGTTGTAACCCCAAGCCTGTAGGTCGGCATTAAGAAATCTTTCCTTGGATTCTTTGAGACTAACTCGAATTGTCCCGTCCCGGCTAAATACGCCGGATGGCAGATTATCAAATCTTACGGCAATCTCATTATCTTTCACGGCTATAACCTCACCGCTTATAAACCGACCACCCTTGTAGTCTAAGACCTCTATTCCAAAGGCGCTTGGCTGGGATATGGTCATCGGGGTGAGAAAGGTGGCTTTAAGCTGTCCGAAACCGATGGTGAGTTCATTAAGTGACTTGATTTTGTCGGACCAGGAGGGAACTTCCTTCTCGGTGACGGCGACCTTGATGGTTCCTTTCTCCCCCGTTGCTATAAGGCTCCGGGCATTAAACTCGGATTCATGGACAATTATTCTTTCCCACCCGTCGCTGCTTTTAGCAACTTCTACACCCTGCCTACCTCCTGGCAAACCGTCCCTGAGTAAGGTCCTGACGCTCCTTATCCTGCCGCAGTATTCTGGATTAACAAAGATTTCGCCAACTATCGAGCTGAACTCGACCTCCGAATACAGAGGAGGGCCGTAAGGAGTTTTTCCTTCTTCAAGAGCAATATTTCTAGTTTCTTCATTTAGATAACTTGGTTGTTTCTGGCCCTTAGAAAATGTGGAATGAATTCTTGTCGAGAGACCGTGGGTAGGGGATGGGCTAGAAGCCAGCAAGAGTAAAAAGTGAATAAGGAGGATATATATCAAGAAAGACCTGGACTTAACGTCTTTTTTCATTCGATTTAGCCCTATAAGGATTATGAATTTGTGTTGGCCCTACAGTTCCCATTATAACATACTGCAAAATGAGCGGAATGATGACTCACCTGGGCTTAGTTCCCATGTACTATCGTTCGTTCTATATGACATATACCAAAACTCCACTTGACAAATTTAGAATTTAGTGTGCATAATATTAGCAATCGTACGTTAAAGCTTCAAAGCTACTCTCAAACGAACCGAACATTTCCTCTAATTTGAATTGTGAAAATAATCTTTAAATCCTTCAAAAATCAGGGGTCTGAAATTCATGGCAAGAGCATCTAAAGTACATCAAAATACCGATGACAAAGTGACGGCAGAGCCGGAGTCTCAATTTCTCAACTTGAATGAGTTGAGAGAAAGAAAGGCTACCGAGCTCATGAAGATGGCTAGGGACCTCCAGATCGAAGACACCTCTAGAATGTCGAAACAGGACCTCATCTACGCAGTTCTAAAGGCTCAAAGTGAGAAAGAGGGTGTGATTTATGCCGAGGGTGTCCTCGAAATTCTTTCGGAGGGATACGGGTTTTTAAGGTCTCCGAAATATAGCTATCTTCCCGGGCCCGACGATATCTATGTTTCCAAATCGCAGATACGTTCCTTCAACCTAAAGACGGGGGACATTGTAGGCGGTCAGGTTCGCTTGCCGAGAGAGGGAGAGAAAAATCTGGCTCTACTCAAGATAGAACATGTTAACTACGATACGCCGGAATCCTGCCGGGAAAGGGTGCCTTTCGAAAGTCTGGTCCCACTCCATCCCGAGGAGAAAATCAACCTGGAATACGACCCCAACGAGTTCTGCACTAGGGTGTTAGACCTTTTCATTCCGGTAGGAAAGGGACAAAGGGCGCTTATCGTAGCACCTCCGAGAACCGGAAAGACTATTCTTCTCCAGCGTATTGCCAACGCCATAACCAAAAACCACCCGGAGATAGTGCTGATAGTGCTGCTAATCGATGAACGCCCGGAGGAAGTAACGGACATGGAGAGGTCGGTCAAAGGGGAGGTGGTAAGCTCCACCTTCGATGAACCACCCCAGCGTCACATTCAGGTAGCAGACATGGTTCTGGAGAAAGCAAAAAGGCTTGTGGAACACGGAAAGGACGTGGTCATCCTCCTGGATAGTCTTACCCGGCTAGCGCGAGCAAGCAATACGGTAACCCCGGCCAGCGGAAGGGTTCTTTCAGGAGGTATGGAAGCAAATGCTCTACAAAGACCCAAGAGATTCTTCGGTGCAGCAAGAAACACAGAAGAGGGAGGAAGTCTCACTATAGTGGCCACTGCCTTGATCGATACAGGCAGCAGGATGGACGAGGTCATCTTTGAGGAGTTTAAGGGGACGGGAAATATGGAGGCTTATCTTGATAGAAGGCTGGCAGACAAGAGAATATTCCCGGCGATAGACCTCCAGCGTTCGGGGACAAGAAAGGAAGAACTCCTGCTTTCTGAGGATGTTCTAAATAGGGTATGGCTGCTTCGCAAGATTCTAAGCCCGATGAGCACCGTGGAATCGATGGAGTTTCTCCTAGATAAGATGAGAGGGACAAAATCAAACAAGGATTTTTTAAACCTGATGAATCAATAATCTGAGTAAACGATTACCCCCATGAATGTTTTCCACATGAATTTCATCAAGATAAATACTTAACCCAACGGGTGTTAGATTCGTTCATTACCGAAAATATGCTGATTTGAATCCGTCGTAAGATGTGATCGGTCAGGCCAAACAAGCGCTTTTTGATGGGTTGCCTTTCCGTAGAACTTATGCTAGATTAAAAAGCCTGCTGGCCGACTAAGGTTAACAGCAGGCTTTTTCTCGTCAATATAGGGGGGAGCAAAAGGAAACTACTTTTTCTTCTTGGAAGTAGATTTCTTGGCTCCTCCTTTCTTAGCCGTGCTCTTTTTGGCCGGCTTCTTGGCTGCTGCCTTCTTCTTTGTAGCCATTTACTATATCACCTCCTTTTCCCATAAGATGTAAAAACAAAAAACCCTCGCCTTCGTCGCCGAAAACGAGGGAAAATCTTTTATTAAATGATAGTTAATAATCATTATCAATGTTTTTCTACAACTTTAATTTGTTTTAAAAATTTTGTCAAGTGTTTTTTTAATATTTTTATGCATATGTTGTGTGTGGTAATTTGTTATACACAAAATACTGTAAGACAAAATGGATTTGCTGCAATGGGTTTTTGACTGTTGTTATGCCGACATGGCTGACTCGAAATTTCTTGCCTTAATTTTGCGAAAAAGACTTAGGGTACACCGTTTCTGTTTAGTCGCTTTTCCGGTTTCAGGTAGGACGTAGTGTAAAATCCTCAATCGATATTGATAATGGACTTCACAGTTCTCATTAAACGGCGATTATTACCGGTTCATGGCCCTTTTTCCAAATAATGTGCGCCTTCCATCGGGGGTCTTCCGCGGGAAAATCTTGCCTTATGTGTGCTCCTCTCGATTCCTTCCGGATTAGTGCGGATTTGGTTATTAGCAGAGAGACATCAATCATATTTTGTATCTTCAATTTATAGTGCCCGGAAAGCTCATTTATCGATTCTGAAATTCTTTCCAGTTCGTCGCCTGCTTTTTCAAGCCCGTCGGCGCTACGAACTATTTCTACGTGCTCGGTCATTAATCGGGAGATATTGTTCTTTTTCACCAAAAAGGCTTCTCTTTGGGAAGGGGGTGATGGTAGTATCAAATCGGAGTTTATGAGGCCAAGCTTGTAGGATTTTAGATTTCCCTCGTTATCTTCAATTGCACCGTCTATCGCTCTTTTGGCAAATACGATGCACTCGAGCAGGGAGTTGCTAGCCAGCCTGTTGGCGCCGTGCACTCCGGAACAGGCCACTTCGCCACAGGCAAAAAGCCCTTTCACGTTGGTCTCAGCCATGAGACCGGTTTTGACCCCGCCTACTGTATAGTGGGCCGCCGGAGACACCGGCACTAAATCCTTTGTTATATCAATGCCTGATTTTAGGCATACGTCATATATGTTTGAAAAGCGTTTTTTTACGAAACCGGGGTCCAGGTGTCTTAGGTCTAGAAAAACACAATTTTTCCCCGATTTCCTCATCTCTTCAAAAATAGACCTGGACACCACGTCTCTTGGGGCGAGTTCGGCTAGCTCGTGGTAATCGGGCATAAATCTATGGCCGGAGTGATCGAGAAGGCAAGCCCCTTCACCCCTTACTGCCTCACTTATGAGAAACCCTTCTTTGCCCTCGACGTGTAAGGCAGTTGGGTGAAATTGAATAAATTCCATGTCCATGATCTCTGCCCCCGCCCTGTAGGAAAGGGCAATCCCGTCTCCAATCGCGCTCGGTGGGTTCGTGGTTCTCTCATAAAGCGCAGAGGCTCCACCGGTAGCCAGTATGGTAGATTTAGAAACGAAAATAATGTGTTGGTCGGAGTTATCTTTGAACGCCAAGGCTCCATAGCACCTTTCATTGTCGGAGATAAGCTCCGCTATGGTCATTCTCTCGAACAGAAAAATATTGGGACTAGCTTTGACCGAATGGGTAAGGAACCGCACCATTTCTTTTCCAGTAGAGCTTCCTCCGGCATGAAGGACCCTTCTTTTGGTATGTCCGCCCTCTAATCCCAGCTCCAGGCCTTTATCACTGGTGTCAAATTTCATACCGAGGCTGATTAAGTCCATAACGCGTTCCTTTCCCTCGCGTACCAGTATCTCCACGGCATCTCTGTTGCACAGCCCTCGGCCAGCGGTGATTGTATCTTCCAGATGAAAAAGCGGTGAGTCTTCAGGATCGATGGCGGCGGCGATGCCTCCCTGAGCCCAGTAAGAATTGCTTTCTTCGACCGTAGATTTTGTTATCAGAGCTACTTTGCCAAACTTAGAAGCATAGAGAGCGGCGTAGAGTCCAGCCAGCCCGCTTCCTATGACTAAAAAATCGCAATAATATTGATCGAGTTTTTTTAGTTGCTCCTGGTCCATGAGCCTCAATGTATTTTAATTATTGTCAAAAGAAGTGTAAAGGTAATCAACCCGACTTTTGCCAACGCCATAATCTATTCGGGCTATTAATTATTTATCAACTATCCTAGGAATAAGCGATAATGACTTCGCCCGCCATGCACTCTTATCACAGAATCGAAAAAAACAGGATTGGTATTGACAAAATAACGCTGATATCAGATATTAGGAAATATTGAAGAACAGCCGAGACTAGACTTGCTTAACCGAAAAAACTTAAAGTGCCGTTATAAAATTGAGAGCGTGACTCTTTAGGCTTTTTTGCCATGGACATACGTTAAAAACCGGGCGAACTGAATATGTATTCAAGCCTAAAGTTATTTGAGTTCAGATGAATGCTAAGGAAAAAAATAAACGGGGTCAAGTTAAGCAGGATACATTGCCTATACCCAGTGATGAATTAGGGATAGGACTTGAGAAAGGAAACAAAGAAACTCTAAAAGCTGACCAATTCCAGAAAAAGGAGACGGCTAAACCCAAGCGTGTAAATCCGGCGATAAGACAGCGCAAAGAGCTTTATTCTAACCTTATCGAGGCCCTTCCGGAAGTAATTTTTGTACTATCACTTGATGGTAGGATTTTGTCACTCAACAAAGCTTTCGAAAGGATTACCGGTTGGTCTAGGAATGAGTGGGTCGGTAAAGCATTCTCCCCCCTGATTCATCCTCGGGACGTCAAATTGGCCATGAAGAAGTTTCAACAAACTTTACGTAAAAAAACACCGCCTGCTTTTCACCTGCGGGTTCAGTCCAAGTCCGGAGGGTATCTGATTGCCGAGTTCCTGTGCACCCCTCAAATCCAGGGGGGAGAAGTAATTGCCATCATTGGCACTGCACACGACATCACTAAACGAATGCGAGCGGAGGATTTACTTCGAAAAGCTAAGACTGAACTGGAAATTCGGCTAAGGGAGCGTACTCAAGAGCTGAATACAATTAATAAAAAGCTAGAAAGGGAGATCGCCGAGCGGAAGCGGGCGGAGGTAGCACTCAAAGAAAAACTATCCAGGTTGTCTACAAAAAGCAAATACGAGACAATCATCAGCGCGGTTACACGAAGCGTCCACCAATCAATAAGTCTTGAAAAGGTCCTGGAAAACGCTGTCACCACTATGAACGAGAACATAGATAAATCAAAAAACGTCTGTATTTACCTGGTTGAGGGTAAAGAAGCAGTCATGAAAGCTCATAGAGGTCTGCCCGACTGGTTTATCCAGCGTGCTGGAAGAATCCCCTATCCGAAAGGGTTCACCTGGAAAACAATAATAGAGGGAAAGCCGGTATATTGTGCGGACATAGACCGAGATGATTTAATTGGACCAGCAGGAAGGGACCTGGGGACAAAAAGCTATTTATCCATACCCATTCAGTTTGAGGGCATGACAGTTGGTGCATTGAATATTCATTCTATGAAGGGCAACGCATTTGACGAAGAGGATATAAATCTCCTTCAAATAGTAGCACAGCAAATCGGGGTGGCCATCAACAATGCAAAGCAAGCGGGAGCACTTAGAGAAAGCGAAGAGAGATATCGGGCATTGTATGAAAACAATCCGTCTATGTGCTTCACCCTGGATGTCCAGGGCAGAGTTCTTTCGGTAAATCGCTATGGTTTGGAGCAGCTTGGATATGCTAGAAAGGATCTGGTCGGACAATCGGTGCTTAATATATTCCACGAGGATGACCATAAAGCGGTGTTAGAGCAAATGGATTATTGTCTGAAGAATAGGGGAGCAGTCAGCTACTGGGAGTTTCGCAAGGTTCGCAAGCAAGGCGATGTAATGTGGGTAAGGGAAGCAGCCCGGTCCATGCAGAATGTCGACGGGAATACGGTAATACTACTGGTCTGCGAGGACATCACAGAGCGCAAGCGAGCTGTAGAGCAAATTAAGGCATCGCTCAGGGAGAAGGACGTGCTTTTGAAAGAAATTCATCATCGAGTAAAAAACAATTTACAGATCATATACTGCCTTCTAGACCTTCAGTCTCAGCACGTTAAGGATAAAAAGACCCTACAAATGTTCAATGATACTTGTAGTCGGGTTAGGTCAATGGCGCTAATCCACGAAAAGTTATATCAGTCCAAGGACCTGGGAAAAATTGATTTCGGTGAATATATACTAAGCCTGGCCGATTATCTCATTCAATCATATGGGGTCAACGCAGACCCGGTATCTTTGAGGGCAGACGTCGAGGAGGTTTATTTAGACGTAGATACGGCCATAAGCTGTGGTATGATAGTTAACGAACTGGTTTCAAATTCCCTCAAGCATGCCTTTACCGATAAGACTGAGGGTAAAAAGGAAATCAACATAAGTCTCTACTCTAGGAATAATAAATTAACCCTTCGCGTGAGTGACAACGGTGTTGGTTTTCCCAGTGGTTTTAATTTCAAGAAAACAGAATCTCTGGGTTTGCAGCTAGTAAACGCTTTAACCAGCCAGTTAGACGGCACTATAAGTTTCAATCGAAGACCGAGAACAGAATTTAGAATCACTTTTCACAGACAGAAGCATGAACAAAGAGGAGATTTAAGATGAGTAATACAAGAGTCTTAGTAGTAGAAGACGAAAGCATCGTGGCTAAGAGCATACAAAGCAGGTTAAAAAGCCTGGGTTATACGGTCCCGGCCGTAGTATCTAGCGGTGAGGAAGCCGTTCACAAAGCGGAAGAGACTAGGCCCGATTTAGTACTGATGGATATTGTGTTAAAGGGAAGAATGGACGGAATAAAAGCGGCAAGGGAGATCTATAATCGTTTAAACATTCCCATCGTATATCTTACGGCTTATTCTGATGACAACACCATAGATAGGGCCAAGTTAACAGAGCCTTTTGGATATGTGCTTAAGCCTTTCGGGATAAGAGAGATACGCTCGGCCATCGAGATAGCGCTACACAAGCACAGGGTAGAAAACAACTTAAGGCAAAAGGAGTCTTTGCTTTCTACGACATTAGAAAAGGTAAGCGATGGGGTGTTGGTTATGGATGATAAAGGTTTGATAAGATACCTTAATCCGAGAGCGGAATCTCTCCTAGGTCGAAGAAGAGAGGATGCTGTTGGTAAATCCTTTGCACCCATATTTAAGTGTGCATATGAAAAAACAAACAAACGGCTTAAGAATCTGATAGAAAATATATTGGCTGGAGATGAACGCTTCGGTACTCAGAATTCCATCGTGCTCGAGACCAGGGAAGAGTCAAAAATTTCCATCGATCTGCATATAGTGCCCCTGAGGGGTGAAACGGGAAAGAATACTGGGGTAGCTTTTTTATTCCACGGCATTAAGGAAATGGAATACAGTAGAGAAAAAAGTGAAAGACCCCGTCTTGCCACTTTCGGGTATAAAAAGGAGGGGGATACTCTAACTTTAATCAGTTTATTGGTGGCCACCACATCTGACCTGATCAGAGAGGGGATCCGTGAAATGCTAGAGCCTGAACAAAATATGAGGATCTTGGCCGAAGCTTCTAATCAAGGAGAGATTATTCCCATGTTAATCCAGAAGAAGCCAGATGTTTTGATAGTCGATACCGCCATTCCTGGGTTAGACATTCATGGAATACTGGGGTCAATTACTGAAAATAGTATCGGTACAAGAGTGTTACTTTTGCTCCGCACTTTAGATGAAAGGTTCATCTTGGACTCCATCTCTATGGGCGTTAAAGGCTGTTTATCGAATTCGTCAGACCGTACCCAATTCCTTCAAGCTATCACCGAGGTGAATAGAAATAGGATCTGGGTGGAAGTAGAGGTTATGACAAAAATATTATCTAGGCTCATACAGACAAAGAAAGGAAAGTCAAAATTAATAAGCCCCTACCTGACAAAAAGGGAAGAGGACCTGGCTAGGCTGGTGGCGATGGGATATAGCAATAAAAGAATCTCTAACCTGCTCATGATAAGCGAGAAAACAGTCAAATCGCATTTGAGAAATATATTCAAGAAACTCGGTGTCGATAGCCGATTCCAGCTAGCGCTGAAATACCCTGAATCAACGCCAAAACGCACCTGATACATTCCGTTCCTATTAAGACCGAGCTGTATTTTAAGGCTAAAGATGTAATAAAGGGCTTAACCCAATTGGGGTAGGGAATATTAAGCCGAAAATACTCCTTTAGACCTATATGAATTTATTACACAACCGTATAAGTTAATGGCCGGCATATCTCTTTTATCCATTCTTTTTGCATGTGTGAAAAAAAATATAGGGGAGATAAGCGGTAATTTCGTAGCCATTATGAATAAACGTCCGGGAATCGATAGAACTTTTGATATTTAACTGAAACACTCGTAAGAGACTTCATCGGATGTGAGTTATCAGAATGGGTCTGGAGTCCGAGGAACCAATAACAAAAATTCAATTGGTGTTAGCTTCCGGCTCTCGTTTTTTTTTGGAAGGGATGACCTTAATCCTGAAGATGCAGAAAAACGTGAAAATAGTGGCTCAGGCCTCGGATAGTACAGAAATCGCAAAATATGTCACTTTATTCAAGCCGGATTTTCTTTTTCTGGACAATCGGACACTCAAATTAAACTTTGCCAACTTGTCGAGCTTAATTGACGGAGAGAGCCCCAACACCAAGGTCATCTTATTTGGTCACCGGGATAGAAACGATAGGTTCCCCAATATCATATATCTAACCAAGGAAACCGACGCTCTAGGGCTCCTGGAGATTCTCGAGGCGGTAAAGGATAATAACCCGAACAAAGTGATGCCGGGTGAAGAAAGCCAAAAAAACAAGTTTACCAGGACAGAGTTAAGGGTGGTAAACCTGGTAAAAAGCGGCCTCACCAACAAGGAAATAGCCAAGAGGCTTTCCATCGGAGAGGGGACGGTAAAAGCTCACTTGAGAAAGATATTCATGAAGCTTAATCTTCAGAACAGGTACCAGCTTATTGTTTACGCCAGAAAAATTAGGGATAAAAACTACTAAAAACCAAGCTCCCTGTTATTATTCGTCGACATCTATTGCCTTTAATAAAGTGCTCCTGACCGCAGCCAGTTTATCCGGGTCGAGCAACTTCCCACCATCTACTTCTTTTACATAAAAAACGTCAGCCACCTGGTCTACTTTGGTGGAAATCTTTGCGTAATCGATGGAAAGGCCGAGTTTGGTCAGAGTCTTGGTGATGTCGTAAAGAAGTCCGATTCTATCGTGCGTGTAGATATCTATGACCGTTGACCTGTCCGACGACTCGTTGTCGATATCGATTCTGGTCGGGTTTTTGGGAATCGATTTTTGGTAAATGGGCTTGTGTCGCTTTCTCCTGGACACCAGTTCTTCGACATCCACTTCTCCCGCTAAGACCCGATTTAGGGAATGCCATAGCCGTTTCCAAATTTCTTTATCTTTGGCGGTGGATTTGCTTAACCTGTTTACATAGAAGGTGTCTAATATCCTCCCATCGCCTCGGGTAATAATTCTAGCGCCGAGGATATTAATACCGCATGCCGCAATTACCCCGCAGAGCTTGGAGAAAATGCCTACCTCATCAAACCCCCAGAAAGTGAACTCGTCGTACTCTTCGTTAGGATGGAAAACTACATCCATTCCTATACCTTTACCGAATCTCTCCATTAATTTCATATGGTAGGCAATCTTCTGGGGAGAGAATACCAAGAAATAGGAATAGGGCATGTTGTCGAGATGCTCTCTAATTCTATCTTCCGGAAACTTGCTCTTGAGCATTTGCACAACTTCCTGGGTGAGCCTCTTAGCCCTATCTTCCGGCTTTTCTCTCTTGAATTCTCCCTTATCCAGAATGCTTTTGGTCCTCAGATAAAGCTCGTTGAGAAGCATCCCCTTCCAGTTAGTCCATACATCCGGCCCCACGGACTTGATGTCGGCGAAGGAAAGAAGATACAGCAAAGAAAGGGTTTCGATTGTCTTCACCGACTTGGCAAATCTTATGATCAAGCTGTCGTCGTGCATATCCCGCCTCTGTGAAAAATGGGGCATGACCAGGTGGTGTTTTACCATGAATTCGAGTTGCTCGATTTCCTCCTCGGTGAGCCCCATTCTCTCGGCGATCCTGGGGATCATCTCTGCGCCTCTCTGGGAGTGGTTTCTGCCCTCTCCTTTTCCCATATCGTGAAAAAGACAGGCCAGATAGAGAATGTGACGGTTGGTGATTTCCTGAGCGGTTTTGGTGAGAAGAGGAAGTTCCTTCTCATATTTGCCCCGTATCAGATTTTCGATTTCTTTCACCATGAAGATGGAATGGGCATCCACGGTATAGACGTGATAGGCATCGTGCTGCACCATACAGACGATCTTTCCAAATTCCGGAATAAAGTGTCCTAATAGACGAAGCCTATTCATCTCGAAGAGCGCGCTGGCGACCTCTTTCCCCTCCTTCAAAAGTCTCAGAAAGGAGGCATTAATCTCTCGGTTTCTTCTAACGCTTTCGTCAATTATCTTCCCGTCGTCTCGAATAAGGTCGAGCAAATACTTACTCATTTTGACTTCGTACTTATCGGCGTACTCAAATGCCCTGATCAGGTTTTCCGGATGCTCCCTAAAGATGCTCCGGCTGGCTACGGAGAGCATACCACCCTGGATAATGAAGCCGTTGTTCAAATAAATCGTTTTCGGGGGGCGGAAGCTGGTCTTCGGTTTGATGGTGCATCTCTCGATGAGTTTCCGGGAGTGCTCGCTTACAAGATTCCCCCGTAGGTAATATATTCTCATGAACCGCTCCACGGCGGGCAACTCGCCGACATCCTTATAGCCCATGAAGATGGCAATTTTTTCCTGATAATCGAAACTCAGTCGGTCCTCTCTCCTTCCGGACAGGTAGTGGAGCTCTGACCTTATCTTAAGAAGAAAATCCAGTTCCTTCTCGAATGCCCTGAGCTCTCTCTCCAGCAGGACACCCTTTAACAATAGCTCTTGAAAACTCTTTACCTTGAACTTGGCCTGGGCTACCCATAATGCGCAGTGTATTTCTCTTAACCCGCCTTGCCCCTCCTTTACATGGGGCTCGAGTAAGTAAACTGACCTCCCAAATTTTTCGTTTCTTTTTTCATTCTCCTCTATCTTTCTTTGGATATACTTTGTCGATATGTTCGGAAGCAGCTCTCCGAATAACTTTTTGTTGAATCGATCATAAAGCGCTTTGTCCCCAAAAACATACCTTCCATCGAGGAGAGAGGTGAGAATGGTTGTATCTTCCCCCTGAGACAGCTCCAGGCACTCATCGATTGTCCTGACCGAGTGTCCGATGTCCAGGTTTAAATCCCAGAGTAGGTAAAGCAAGTTTTCGGCGATTTCCTTCGCCCAAGACCGGCTATGCTCTTCGTAGAGAAATAGCAGGTCTATATCCGAATAAGGACATAACTCTTCTCTCCCGTAACCACCCAGGGCTGCTATGGATACATTTTTTAAGTTAGGAGAACCCGGGCGGGTTAATGATTGTTTAATCAAACCATCTATTACCTGCGACCTTCTTTTAGCGAGCAAACGGCCGGAAACGGCCTTATTATCGTGAAGCGCCCGGAGCTCCTTCTGGTTTTCTTCGAGGTAGAACTTTAGTCTCTCTTTAAGTTGACCTCTCTCGATTGTGGCTAATTTTTGCATATCTTCTCCACATGCTCATACGGCACGACCTGACTCAACCGTCTTCTCCCCTTATAACTTTACACTCAATGAGATACCATCCCTAAGTGGTATTATCGTGGTGAAAAATCCATCATGGGCCAAAAGTTTCTGAGTAAATTCCTTTACCCCCTTTGTGCCAGGAGATGAATCATCGGTTAAAACCTTACCATGCCATAGTACGTTATCCGTTATGAAAAGCCCTCCCGGCTTTAATTTTTTGTAAGCCTGGTCGACTACCAATGGATAGTGCTCTTTGTCGATATCGTTGAAAACGATGTCAAACTTCTCTTCAAACCGTCGAAGAATCCGTAAAGAGTCTCCGACATGGAGCCTAATTTTCCCCTCGACTCCCCCGCGTCTGAAGAACTCATATGCCATCTCGGCGTTCTTTTGAGAGAGGTCGGTGAAAACGACAAACCCTTCATTTTCGAGCGCTTTGGCAAACCAGTAGGAGGAGTAACCGAATCCCGAACCCATTTCGAAGACCTTTTTCGCCCCGGTCATCACCGCTAACTGGTATAGTAATCTCCCCACGAGCGGTCCCACTATCGGAAAATCCCTTTCCCTACCCAGCTCCTCCATTTCCGCGAGGACTTCATCCTCAACCGGCATGAGACCCCGCAAGTATTCTTCTATATTCGGGTTTACTATACAAATCTCACTAATTGTTTCTTTCATAATGAGTTCTGGCACCAGATGACATGAGTTTTACACAAATAATATAATCCCCTTGTAGGGGCACGCTAGAGCGTGCCCCTACTTTCATTTCCATTCGCGGTAATCCGTGAAAATTCGTGGCTGATTTAATCTTCATTTGCCAAACCGGACGTATGTTTCCTCAAAATTCCCGCGCTTATTCTCTATTCTGGCCATGACAAATAGGAGGTCGGAGAGACGGTTCATATACACTAGCACATCTTCGTTTACCTGTTCCTCTTCCATGAGTTTGACCACTCTTCTCTCCGCTCTTCTTGAGACCGTCCTGGCCAGGTGTAGATAAGGACCTCCTCCTCTGCCGCTTGGAAGTATGAACTCTTTGAGCGGGTCTAGCTCCTCTAAAAACATGTCTATGATTTTTTCGAGCTCTTCTATCCTTTCCTTTTTTATCCTGGGAACTTGGATTTCCGGCGGGCTGGCCAAATCAGCCCCGATTATGAATAGGTCGTTTTGGATTTCGTTTATCACCTTCCTGACCTCACCGTCCAGGGTCTCTGTCTGAGCAATCCCCAGGACGGCATTAAGCTCATCTACATCCCCATAAGCTTCAACCCGGGGCGATGCCTTACTGATTCTCGTTCCACCGATAAGCGATGTTAACCCTTTGTCACCGGTCTTTGTATAAACCTTGGTTATACGCTTCTTGGCCATATGAAATTCTAACCGAATGGAATAGATGGCTCAAATGGTTTGCTGATTTATTTTGGCCAATTGAGACCAGTCACCTTAATTGATATAATCTCTTCTAGCCATGTCCACCGATACCCCGATGATCAAGCAGTATTTGAGGATAAAAAGGGAGCATCCGGATGCCTTACTCTTTTTCCGCCTGGGCGATTTCTACGAGATGTTCTTCGAGGATGCTAATGTGGCGTCGAAAATCCTGGGGATTGCCCTCACCTCCAGGAATAAATCCGAGAAAAACTCGGTTCCGCTATGCGGTGTCCCTTACCACAGCGTGGAGCCTTATATCGCCAAGCTTCTTGAACACGGACATAAGGTGGCAATATGCGAGCAGGTAGAGGACCCCAGGCTGGCCAAGGGAATCGTAGACAGGAGGGTCACCAGGATACTCACACCGGGCGTCATACTCGACTCAGAAAAACTTGACTCCAAATCAAGTAACTTCCTAGCTGCAGTCTATAATGACGGTAAATCCTACGGACTCTCTTATGCCGATATATCCACCGGCGAGTTCAAATCGACTTCCTTCTCTACACTAGATGAGCTAAAGCTGGAGCTGGCTAATCTAGAGCCAAAAGAGGTTTTACTCCCCGAAGCTCTTCATCAGCGCGAAGAACTCGTTTCTTTTCTCGAGCAAGCATGGAATCCTCTTCTTACCTCACTCGACCACTGGGTGTGGGACCTGGAGGGGGCAAGAGAAGGCCTGAAGGATATATTAGCTACACATACATTGGAACCTTTCGGGCTGGAAGGGCATCCGGAGTCTATTATTGCTAGTGGGGCAATAGTTCATTACTTGAAGGAAACCCAGAAGGGCGACCTGCCCCCATTGGATGCCCCTTTATACTACGAGACCACCGACTATCTTTTAATAGACGAATCTACCAGGAGGAACCTGGAGCTAATAAAAACAATCCGTGGTGAGTCGAGAAGGGGTTCTCTCCTTTCTATCCTCGATGAAACACTAACCGGAATGGGAGGGAGGCTTCTTAAACAATGGATTAACTATCCACTCGTTGATACAAATAGGATTAATGAGAGGCTGGATGCGGTAGAAGAACTCAAAGAGGAGTCGGGCCTGAGAAAGAAGCTAAGGGAAGCCCTCCGGGAAATAAATGATATAGAGAGGATAATCGGGAGAATATCCACTACCTCAGCAAAACCGAGGGACCTGGGGGCGCTCAGGGATTCGTCCTATTTCATCTCTGACCTCAAGCTAATTTTAAAGAATTCTCGGTCAAAACGCCTCGAGGAGGTCGGCCAGAAGCTCGATGACCTTGCTGACATAAAGGCCTTACTGGAGAAGGCATTGGTGGATGAACCCCCCTTTTCTTCTCGCGACGGTGGGATATTCAGAGACGGCTTTAGTGAGGAGCTCGACCAACTGAGGCTCATAAAACGTGATGGGAGGAAATGGATAGCCGGACTCGAAGCAAAGGAAAGAGAGTCCACTCGGATTAACTCGCTTAAGGTCGGGTACAACCGGGTATTCGGCTACTACATCGAGGTCACTAAGCCCAACCTTCATCTGGTTCCCGAAACCTATATCCGAAAGCAAACCCTGGTCAACGCAGAAAGGTTCATCACCCCGGAGCTTAAGGAATACGAGGAGAAGATTTTAGGGGCGGAGGACAGGATTTTAGAGATTGAAGCCGCGCTATTTGAGGATATAAGAAAAAGGGTAGCAAAAGAATCGGAAAGGGTCAGATTAACTGCTTCGTTGATCGCCGAGCTGGATGTGCTCTCCTCTTTATCTGAGGTTGCGGATAGGTACAACTACACCAAACCCCGGGTCAGCGATTCTGGTATGATAGAGCTTAAAGAAAGTAGGCATCCGGTCGTGGAGAGGATGGATTTGGGAGAAAGATTCGTACCTAACGACGTAAGGCTCGACCTAGAGGAAGACCAGTTCCTCATAATTACCGGCCCGAACATGGCCGGAAAATCAACCCTGATAAGGCAGGTTGCCCTGACAGTGCTCATGGCTCAAATGGGGAGCTTCGTCCCTGCTCTGGAGGCTAGCGTCGGAATCGTCGATAAAATATTTACTCGGGTGGGGGCTTCCGATAATCTGGCCAGGGGGCAGTCTACGTTCATGGTGGAGATGGTAGAGACGGCTTACATAATCAGACACGCTACATCCAGAAGCCTGGTCGTCCTTGATGAGATAGGAAGGGGGACGAGCACGTTTGACGGCATGAGTATAGCCTGGGCCGTGGCCGAGTTTTTGTGCGATTTGGGATGCCGAACCCTTTTTGCCACCCACTACCATGAGTTGGCCCAACTGGCCATATCTAAAAGTAAGGTGAAAAACTATAACGTTTTTGTGAAAGAGGACCGGGATAAAATCGTGTTTCTGAGGAAGCTGATTCCGGGTGCAGCCAGCCATAGCTATGGGATCCAGGTGGCAAAACTAGCCGGCATACCGGATAGAGTTCTCAAGTTAGCCAGGAGGGTTCTCTCAAACCTGGAGAAATCCCAGTCTAATCTGGGAGGTTCGATCCTGGGCGGACAACTGGCCCTCTTCGAGGACAAGGAGAAAACAAAAGACGAAGGCATAGAGCATGAAATTCTGGAAGAAATTAAAGAACTTAATCCTTTATCCATGACTCCGATTGAAGCAATCTCAAAACTTCTGGAGATTAAGGAGAAGCTGGAAAAAGGCTCATGACCGCTTGGTTTCTATCGAGGAGGTAGACAAGAGCTTGAAATACCTGAGGTCTTTCTTAGGTACAATTCTCAATATCAAGAAAGAACCGGCAATGGCCGGTAAAAGGGGTCTCGGAGAAAAGGGAGAAAGGATTGCCTGTGATGCGCTTGAAAACGAAGGATACCGTATTATCGAGAAAAACTTTAGATGTAGACAAGGAGAGATAGATATAGTGGCCGAGGAACGAGGCACGGTTTGTTTTGTGGAGGTTAAGGCCCGCTATACTGAAAATTTTGGGCTGCCCGAAGAGGCGGTGACAAAGTGGAAGCAGAAGAAGCTTTTAACCCTGGCTTTTATTTATCTGGAAAAGAGAAAAATAACCCCGGAGAACATGCGGTTTGATATAGTCTCGGTCGACCTTAAAACAAAAGCGGCCAGGATAATAAGAAACGCCTTTGAGGCTGATCTTTAGTTATTGGCAAGCCCCAGAGAACGGTAAAGATTTAGATTCAAATGTCCTAAGCCATAGGTTCTTATCATTTTCGTCACTCTTGACACATCAAAATCAATGCGTATTTTATACGTGGCACTCTACATCCATGAGTGCTAACCCATCATTCTAATCCAGGAGGTATAAACCGATGAAAGTAAGACCGCTACACGACAAGATTGTAGTAAAAAGAATTGACGCTCCCGAGACAACCAAGGGCGGAATAGTAATTCCCGATACCGCCAAGGAAAAACCCCAGGAAGGGGAGGTTGTGGCCGTAGGAAATGGCAGGATATTAGACGGAGGGAAGGTTGTGCCTTTGGAGGTAAAAAAGGGAGATAGAATACTATTCGGCAAATACGGAGGCACGGAGATTAAACTGGAAGGCGAAGATTATATAATCCTCGATGAAAATGAGGTTTTAGCGGTAATAGAGTAAATAAAATTCCCATAAGGAGGGGCAAAAATGGCAGCTAAGCAGATTTCTTTTAGCTTTACAGCAAGGGATTCAGTCTTAAAAGGTGTGGATAAACTGGCCAATGCGGTGAAGGCGACGCTGGGGCCGAGGGGTAGGAACGTACTTATAGAGAAGACCTTCGGCGCACCGGTGGTTACCAAGGACGGGGTCACCGTGGCCAAGGAGATAGAGCTTGAGGACAAGTTCGAGAACATG